>NZ_JBIUXX010000001.1:23510-60454 GCF_044744235.1 Pseudomonas sp. NPDC087346 | reverse complement strand
GCACCGACCAACAAATTCCTGCATGAGCGAGGCATGCGCCTGCCGGAAAGTGTGCTGCTGCAAACGGTAACCGGGGATTTTGTCGACGACGACATCTACTACGACCTGCTCGACCCGGCAGACATCGACATGGTCTGCAAACCCGTCGCCGATGCGGTGTACGTCATCCCGTGGGCCATCGAACCGACGGCCATCGTCATCCACGACACCTTCGACAAGTTCGGTAACCCGATCGAACTGTCGCCGCGCAACGTGCTGAAGAAAGTCTTGCAGCTCTACACCGATAAAGGCTGGAAGCCGATCGTTGCGCCGGAAATGGAGTTCTACCTGACGCAGCGCTGCGAAGATCCGGACTTGCCACTCAAGGCGCCGCTGGGTCGTTCCGGCCGTGCGGAAAGTGGTCGCCAGTCGTTCTCCATCGATGCCGCCAACGAATTCGATCCGCTGTTCGAAGACGTCTATGACTGGTGCGAACTGCAAGGTCTGGACCTCGATACGCTGATCCACGAAGACGGCCCGGCGCAGATGGAAATCAACTTCCGTCACGGCGACGCGCTGGATCTGGCGGACCAGATCACCGTGTTCAAACGCACCCTGCGCGAGGCGGCACTCAAGCACAACGTCACCGCAACCTTCATGGCCAAACCGATTGGCGATGAGCCGGGCAGCGCCATGCACCTGCACCAGAGCGTGGTCGACATCGTCACCGGCAAACCGGTGTTCGCTGACGCCGACGGCCAGATGAGCCAACTGTTCCTGCATCACATCGGTGGCTTGCAGAAGTACATTCCAAAAATGCTGCCAATGTTCGCGCCGAACGTGAACTCGTTCCGCCGCTTCCTGCCGGACACCTCGGCTCCGGTCAACGTTGAATGGGGCGAAGAAAACCGCACCGTCGGCCTGCGTGTGCCGACCTCCGGCCCGGAAGCCATGCGCGTGGAGAACCGTCTGCCGGGTGCCGACGCCAACCCGTATCTGGCGATTGCTGCGAGCCTGCTGTGCGGCTACATAGGCATGATTGAAGGCATCGAGCCTAGCGCTGCGGTCGAGGGTCGCGCTTATGAACGCCGCAATCTGCGCCTGCCGATCACCATCGAAGACGCGCTGACGCAAATGGAAGAATGCGAAACCGTTGCCCGTTATCTGGGAGACAAATTCGTCCGTGGTTACGTCGCAGTGAAACGCGCCGAGCATGAAAACTTCAAACGCGTGATCAGCTCGTGGGAGCGTGAATTCCTGCTGCTGAGCGTCTAACCAACACCAACCCCCCCCTGTAGGAGTGAGCCTGCTCGCGATGGCGTCGGTACAGTCAGCATCTCTATGACTGACCCACCGCTATCGCCAGCAGGCTAGCTCCCACAGGGGAAAGTACCCACCTGAAAAACTCCAATAATTTGAAGAGGTGTCGATATGCGTCTATTGAAATCCGTGCTCCCGGTTGCTCTGACGGTTCTGTTCAGCGCTGTAGCTCAGGCTCAGCCACAAGTCAGCGTCTACAACTGGACCGACTACATCGGTGAAACCACCCTTGCCGACTTCCAGGCCAAGACCGGGATCAAGGTGATCTATGACGTTTTCGACTCCAATGAAACCCTCGAAGGCAAACTCCTCGCCGGTCGTACCGGCTACGACGTGGTGGTGCCGTCCAACCACTTTCTCGCCCGTCAGGTGAAGGCCGGCGCGTTCCTCAAACTGGATCGCGAGCAACTGCCGAACTGGAAAAACCTCGACCCGAAACTCTTGGCGCTGCTTGAGAAAAACGATCCGCAGAACGCGCACTCAGTGCCGTACCTGTGGGGCACCAACGGCATCGGCTACAACGTCGATAAGGTCAAGCAAGTGCTCGGCATCGATCACATCGATTCCTGGGCCGTGTTGTTCGAGCCGGAAAACATTAAAAAGCTGTCGCAGTGCGGCGTGTCGATGATGGACTCCGCCGATGAAGTGTTCCCGGCCGTCCTCAACTACATGGGCATGGACCCACGCAGCGAGAACCCGGAAGACTTCAAAAAGGCTGAAGCAAAACTGCTCAGCATCCGCCCTTACATCACCTACTTCCATTCCTCCAAATACGTTTCTGATCTGGCCAACGGCGATATCTGCGTTGCGTTCGGTTACTCCGGCGACGTGTTCCAGGCTGCCAACCGCGCCAAGGAAGCCAAGAACGGCGTGAATATCGCCTATGCGATCCCGAAGGAAGGTTCCAACCTGTGGTTTGACCTGTTGGCGATTCCGGCCGATGCCTCGAATGCCAAGGAAGCCCACGCCTTCATCAATTACCTGCTCGATCCGCAAGTGATCGCTAAGGTCAGCGCCTCGGTCGGTTACGCCAACCCGAACCCGGCCGCCAAGCAATACATGGATGCGGCGCTGGTGAGTAATCCAGAGGTTTATCCGCCTCAGGAAGTGCTCGACAAGCTCTACATTTCCACCACCCCGCCTCAAGCGATCATGCGTCTGATGACCCGGTCCTGGAGCAAAGTGAAGTCGAACAAATGAACCAGTACACCCAAGAACACGCACGCTCCTATTACGCCGCTTCGGCACGGGCGGGCACGCCCTACCCCGCGCTGGACGGTGATTTGAGCGTTGATGTCTGCGTGATCGGCGGCGGTTTCACCGGGGTCAACACCGCCATCGAACTCGCGCAGCGCGGGCTGTCGGTGGTGTTGATCGAAGCCCGGCGCATTGGCTGGGGCGCCAGCGGGCGCAACGGCGGGCAGTTGATTCGCGGCATCGGCCATGAAGTCGAAGGTTTCTCGCGTTACGTCGGCACTGAAGGCGTGCGTTACTTGCAACGGGCCGGGATCGACTCGGTGGACCTGGTGCGCCGGCGCATCACCGACAACGGCATCGACTGCGACTTGCGCTGGGGTTTCTGTGAGCTGGCCAACACCGCAGCGCAATTCGATGCGTTCAAGGAAGAACAAGTCAGCCTTGCTGAACTCGGTTATGAGCATCAGACGCGACTGGTCGAGCGCGGGCAGATTCGCCAGCAAGTCGTTGCAGCCGACGTTTATGCCGGTGGCCTGATCGACATGGGTTCCGGGCATCTGCACCCACTCGATCTGGTGCAGGGTGAAGCGCGGTTGGCGGCGTCCCTCGGCGTACGGATATTCGAGCAGAGCCCGGTGCTGGAACTGATTCACGGCGAAACCGTGCAGGTGCGTTGTGCCGGTGGCACGGTGCGCGCGGGCAGTCTGGTGCTCGGTTGCAACGCGCATCTGGACGAACTCGAACAGAAGCTCAGCGGCAAAGTGCTGCCGGCCGGCAGCTACATCATCGCCACCGAGCCGTTGTCGCAGGAGCGTGCTGAACAATTGATCCCGCAGAACCTTGCACTCTGCGATCAGAAAGTCGGCCTGGACTATTACCGGCTCTCGGCGGACCGGCGTTTACTGTTCGGCGGTGCCTGTCACTATTCCGGACGCGACCCGGCGGACATCGCCGCCTACATGCGCCCGAAGATGCTCAAGCTGTTCCCGCAACTGGCGGATGTGCGCATCGACTATCAGTGGGGCGGCAAGATCGGCATCACCGCCAACCGCTTCCCCCAGGTCGGGCGCCTCACGCAGCATCCGAACGTGTTCTATGCGCAAGGCTATTCCGGTCACGGGCTGAACGTCACGCACTGGTGCGCAAAACTGCTCGGTGAGGCGATTCATGCCGGTCACAGCCAAGGCATGGACGTATTCAGCGGCGTGCCCCACATGACCTTCCCCGGCGGCCCGGCGCTGCGCTCACCGCTGCTGGCACTGGGCATGTTCTGGTATCGCCTGCGCGAAATGCTCGGCTGACCTGCGCAACAGCTCCTGCACAGCCCCTTGTAGGAGCTCACGAGTGAAACGAGGCAGCGATCTTTTGATCCTGTTTTTCAATGGCAAGATCAAAAGATCGCAGCGTGCCGCAGCTCCTACAAGGGCAGCACGAAATACCTGTAGGAGCTCACGAGTGAAACGAGGCAGCGATCTTTTGATCCTGCTTTTTCAATGGCAGATCAAAAGATCGCAGCGTGCCGCAGCTCCTACAAGGGCAGTACGAAATACTTGTAGGAGCTCACGAGTGAAACGAGGCAGCGATCTTTTGATCCTGTTTTTCAAAGGCAAGATCAAAAGATCGCAGCGTGCCGCAGCTCCTACAAGGGCAGTACGAAATACTTGTAGGAGCTCACGAGTGAAACGAGGCAGCGATCTTTTGATCCTGTTTTTGCTCCGGCCCGCACGTTTATTTGCTCTATCGCGAAGCACTTCTATATTGATGGGGTGCTTTTGCGTTCCTGACGCTCATTGCCCAACACACCGAGGAGGACATGAATGAAGTCGTCAGCCGCCGACGAGCCACGAGCACCAGGCCAGGCCCCGATCAAGACCCGCCGTTTCAGCGTATCGCTGGTGTGGATCGTGCCGATTGTCGCGGTGCTGGTCGGCATTTCGCTGGTAGTGCATAACCTGATGCAGGAAGGACCGACCATCGTCGTGACCTTCAAGACCGGCAGCGGTCTGACCGCCAACAAAACCGAAGTGAAATACCGCAACGTGGTGATCGGCCATGTTTCGGACGTTGATCTGAGTGATGACCAGAAAAGCGTCAATGCCACGATCAAACTGGTCAAGCAGGCCGAGACCTTCACTCGCGAAGACTCACAGTTCTGGGTCGTGCGCCCGCGAATCGGTGCCGGTGGCGTGTCCGGTATCGACACCCTGCTGTCCGGCGACTACATCGGCGCCGACATCGGCCAGGCCAATGGTCGTGCCAAACGTTTCAACGGCCTGGAGAATCCGCCGCCGATCACCTATGGCGAGCCGGGTAAACGTTTTATGTTGCACGCCCCGGACCTGGGATCGCTGGACATCGGCTCTCCGGTTTACTACCGCAAAATTCCGGTCGGCCAAGTCGTGACCTACGCCCTCGATCCTGATGGTAAAGGCGTGAATATCGAAGTGTTCATCCATTCGCCCAACGATGCCTTTGTCACCGAAAACACCCGGTTCTGGAACGCCAGCGGCATCGATATCAATGTCGGCGCCAACGGGTTCGCGGTGAAGACTGAATCGCTCTCGACATTGCTGGTTGGCGGCATCGCTTTCCGTGCCCCGGATTACAGCCCCAACGACGTCGTTGCAGCCGACGACAAAGATTTCGACCTGTTCGCCGACCAGTCGACCGCCCTCGCCCCTCCCAACGGCAAGGCGCAATACCTGAGTTTGCGTTTCGATCAGTCCTTGCGCGGCCTCAAGGTCGATGCCCCGGTGGAGTTTCTCGGCATGGAGATCGGCCGGGTGGTGGCAATCAATCTGGATTTCGACCCGAAAAAGCGCAGCTTCCCGCTTAACGTCGGCATCGTGATTTACCCGCAGCGTCTGGGGCAGGCCTACGGGAAGATGCTGACCACCTTCAAGCATGATCCCAACGACGAAGCCGCCGGTATTCGCCTGCTTGGCACGTTCGTTGACAACGGTTTGCGTGCCCAGGCCCGTAGCGGCAACCTGCTGACGGGCCAGTTGTACGTGGCGCTGGACTTCTTTCCGAAGGCCGAGAAAGTCGCCTTCGATCCGGCTGCCCGCCCGGTTGTTCTGCCGACCGTACCTGGCAGCCTCGAACAGTTGCAGGAAAAACTCGAAGCGGTGGTCGACAAGCTGAACAAATTGCCGGTGGATCGCATCGCCAGCAACCTCGACAGCAATCTGGTCGAACTGCGTAAAGGCCTGCAACAGTTCAATGCGAAAACCCTACCGGGCGTGCAGTCCACCCTCGCCGATGTCAGCAAGACCTTGCAGTCGGCCAGCTCGACCCTGGCCGAGGATTCGCCGCAACGGGAAAAACTCAACTCGACCCTCGACGAACTTGGGCGCATGTCGCGCTCCTTGCGTGAGCTTTCCGATTACCTGGGACGCCACCCGGAATCGTTGATCCGTGGCCGTCCCGACAACGCTGCGCCACTCGATCTGCAAGGGCCGCCGCGCAATTGAGCACAGGAGCTTTATTCATGGCTTTACCGCTGAAGTTCACCGTGCTCGCTGCTTGTCTGTTGCTCGGCGCCTGCCGCAGCGATCCGATCAGCTTTCACACCCTGACCCCGGTGCAACTGCCCAATACCCGCGCTGGCACGCAAATCCCCATCGAGGCGATCACGGTGCCGCCGCAGGTTGACCGGCCACAAATCGTCATCCGCCAGGGCAACAGTGGCCTGGCGATTCTGGAAACCCAATGGTGGGGAGCGAGTCTGGCGGATGAATTGCGCAGTGCGCTGACCGATCAACTGAGCAATGCCGGCGGCCGCGGCAACGTCTCGGTACGCCTCGACGTACAGCGCTTCGATTCGATTCCGGGCCAGTACGGACTGATCGACGTGAAATGGCGCTTGCGGCCGGTCGGCGCCACTGACAGCGGCTTGCTGACCTGCCGCTCAACCCTGCAAACGCCATCCGGCCCGAGCATCGACGATCTGGTGAGCGCTCAGCAGAACAACGTCAAACGCCTGGCCGCGTTGATCAGTCAGGCCGCTGGTAATCCCGGCGTTTGCCCGCCTGCGTCCTGAGTTGCCGGCATCAGCTCAACGATAAAGCGGCAGCCGTTGGGCTCGCGGGTGCTGAGTTGCACCTGCCATTGCTGCTGATTACAGATTCTCTGTACCAGCGAAAGCCCGAGGCCAAGCCCCTCGCCACGACGCTCGTCACCTCGAACAAACGGCTGGAACATCGCCTGACGTTGTTCTTCCGGGATACCGATGCCGCTGTCTTCGACCACAAAGCTGTTTTCACGCAGGGTCAGCCGCACGAAGCCCTTATCGGTGTAGTGCCAGGCATTGCGCAACAGGTTGCCCATGACTGACTGCAGAAACGTCAGGTTGTATTGCCCGCTGCCGCAGGTTTGCGCGTCGTAGATAAACTCAAGGCCTTTCTCGCGGATCAACCGCCCCCAGACCTCGACTTGCGCATCGGCAACATCCTTGAGCGTGCATGCCGATTGAATACCGACCTCTTCCGGTTTGCGCGCCAGCATCAAAAAGGTTTCCACCAACTGGCGCATTTCATTGCTGGCCCGGGCGATGCGCTGGACTTGCGCGGTCGAGCGCGCCTCCAGCGACGGGTTGGCCAGCAGCAATTCACAGGAACTGGCGAGCACCATCAACGGCGTGCGCAATTCATGGCTGACGTCGCTGGTGAAGAGTTTCTCCCGGCTCAATGTGTCGCGCAGCCGGCCCAGGGTCTGGTCGAAGGACAGCGCCAGCGCGCCCACTTCATCCGCCGCATAATCGGGGTGCAATGGCGGCGCCAGCTCGATCAGTTGATCACGATGGCGAACCTGTTGCGCCAGCCGGATCACCGGCGCCATCACCCGCCGCGCCAGCAACCTGCCGAGTGCGATGGCCAGCAGAATGCTGAGGATGAAACCGACGATCACCACGATGAACAACAACCGTTCACGCTGCTCCAGACTTTCCTGATCGCGCAGCAACACGTACTTGCGCCCGCCAACAGCCATGACCATTGCGTAGAAATCATCGCCGTCGAAGCGTATCTCCTGAAAACCGAACGGCAGCGCCGCCAGTTGCCCGGTGAGCGCCATCGTTCCTTGTCCACCCTCGAAAAAAAATAGCTCACTCTTTTCCGGTTTGTGGCTCCAGCGACTGATGTCATCCATCGCCAATAGCCGGCGCAACCCGCCGCTCAGGGTGGTGCTGGTCAGTTTGCGCTCCACTACGTGAACGGTGGCGACAATCCCCAAGGCAAACACCCCTGCGACGAGCGCGCTCATCAGGGCAAATACGATCACGATCCGTTTGGTGAGGTTTTGCTTGAGATCCATTCGCTCAGGTGACTCCACTGCTTGTGTCAAAAATGTGGGCAAAGACACCATGCTACTACGCCAGCCAAAAGGCAGCAGCTCCGCCCTGTCGACCGACGTGTGTTAAGTGCCACCCTGAAACAACAAGGGTATTTGAGTTTATTTATCAAATAGCCTTTTTAATTAAACCGCCCCACCCCTCGCAAATTTTTCACATGTTCTTCACCGCCCCGACACGACTCCGAACGTAGTGTTCAGCAACCATTCAAGTACACCTCCGTAAAGTTGCTCGCGTCATCAACCTTACGTTGCACTGAGTGAAAATTTCGCGATTCATAGGGGCAGCATCTTGGTTGAGTTAATACAACTAAACGTTCCATCTAAACGCTGGCATTTTTCTCGCCTGCGAATGCTGGTATTTGTTGCCTGCCTGACGATGGTAACGGCTCTGGTTAGCGGCTTTCTCATCATTACGAGATCGCCGACTGATCTGGGTCATGCGGGACATTCCGATACCGCCCAGTGGATGAGCGCCTGGAAGGCTGGCGAAATTGTTGCGCTGGTGCGCCACGAAGAGCGCTGTGACCGCTCGACCAATACTTGCCTGGGACCCGCCGACGGCATCACCAAATTGGGCAGTGATTCGGCTGCGAGCATCGGCCGTGGCTTCGTGAATCTGGGTATGCAGCAAGCGCAGGTGTTCAGTAGCCCGCTCACCCGCACGATGCAGACCGCTCAATACATGTTCGGTGAAGAGGCCGTTGCTCAAGACTGGTTGGAAATTTGCGGCCCGACCTTTCGCAATGACATTGCGGCGCACAAGACCGCCCAGCGCAATCTGGTGTTGGTCACCCACAGCGGTTGCATCAGTGACTTCGAAAAGCAGACCGGTTACCCCCACGCGATCCCTGCCGCTTACGGCAGCGCATTGCTGATGCGCATTGACGCACAAGGCAATCTGAAAGTGTTGGGCATTCTGAATCCCGACGCATGGGCACAATTTAAAAAGCTATAAACAGATTGTTTTAAAGAAACATGCGAACAGCACCCAGTGTTACTCAATCGACTGCGCACTAACTTGTAATAAATGATGTTTTATGCAGCCGGCTAATTGACATTTCCCGCTTTCAAGCTTGTCTTTGCAGGATGAACTTCGAGCTGGAAGCGCGCTAGTTCGCTGAATGCAGGAAAAGCCTGTAAGACATTTCGCACATGCACTCACTAAACCCAGTGACACCCTCGCGCAGGATTGCGTCGAGCGGTCATTGCAACAAGTACTCTGCTCTGCACCAAGGTCCAGTCATGACGTCTGAGAACAATCCGCTGCGCCACGCTGCCCGTCATTTACCCCGAACGCAGCAACCGTCAGCATTCGAGCGCCTCGCGATACCCGGTCTGGTACTGGCGTTCGTGGTGTTTTATCTGCTGCCGCTGATGTCCCACGGCCTGTGGATTCCCGATGAAACCCGCTACGGCCAGATCAGCCAGGAAATGCTCCTGAGCGGTAACTGGGTTGCCCCGCATTTCATGGGCATTCGCTACTTCGAAAAACCGATTGCCGGTTACTGGTTGATTGCCATCGGTCAGGCCATTTTTGGTGACAACCTGTTCGGTGTGCGCATTGCTTCGGCGTTGACCACCGGGGTAAGTGTCTGGCTGGCCTACCTGATGGCGGGTCGACTGTGGAACAACCCACGGATCAGTGCGGCCGCTGCGCTGCTTTATATGAGCTTCGGTCTGATTGCCGGCCAGGCCGGTTACGCCAACCTCGATCCGCAATTCACCTTGTGGGTCAACCTGAGCCTGGTGGCAGTGTGGTTTGCCATCGACAGTCGTACCCCGCGTGGCCGTTTGGGCAGTTGGGCGCTGTTGGGACTGGCGTGTGGCATGGGCCTGATGACCAAGGGCTTTCTCGCCCTGTTGCTGCCCGTGCTAATCGCCCTGCCCTACATGATCTGGCAAAAGCGTTTTGGCGAATTGCTGCGTTACGGCCCGGTGGCCGTCGTGGTTGCCGCACTGGTCAGCGTGCCCTGGGCGCTGGCGGTGCACGTGCGTGAACCGGACTTCTGGCGCTTCTTCTTCTGGCACGAACACATCCGTCGCTTCGCCGCTGGTGATGCCGCACAGCATGCGCGTCCGTGGTGGTTCTATCTGCCGCTGCTGTTTGCCTCCACCCTGCCGTGGGCCGCTCTGCTGCCTTCGACCCTAATTCGTACGTGGCGCGAAAAGCTTGAGCCGAAAACCGCGTTCCTCGCCCTGTGGTTCCTGCTGCCCCTGGTATTTTTCAGCCTGAGCAGCGGCAAACTGCCGACTTACATCATGCCGTGCCTGCTGCCGGTGGCCTTGTTAATGGCGCACACCGTGGTGAACTGGCTGGATAACCGCAATGCTCGCGTGTTGCGCGTCAATGGCATCATCAACACCGTGGTGGGGGTTATCGCACTGGTCGCGCTGCTCTACCTGCAAGCGACCCGCGAAATCTACGAAAACACCGAAATGTTCAGCCTGTCGCTTGGCTACATCGTGCTGATCAGCTGGATCATCGCCAACGCACTGCAAGTGCTGCGACCATTGACCTTGTGGGCCGCGCCTGCGCTGGGGATCGGCATGCTGATCGCGCTGCTGCCAGCGGCGATGCCGGCACGGATCGTCGACAGCAAAATGCCGGATCAGTTTATTGCCGAGCATCAACAGGCCTTGAACGAGACCTCGTCGTTGCTGAGTAACGATCTCGGCGCCGCGTCGGCTCTGGCGTGGCGTTTGAAACGTCCACAGGTGGACTTGTTCAACACCGTTGGCGAACTGAAATATGGCCTCGAAGACCCGGCCATGGCCGCGCGCAAAGTCAGCATGGATGGTGTCGGCCAATGGATGACCGAAGCGCGCAAGAAAGGCTCGGTAGGTGTCGTGATGCGGGTCAACAGCGTGCAAGAGGCGCAGGAGATCGAGTTGTTGCCGGTCGATGGCAAGCATTACCAGCGCGGTAACCTGGAAATCTTCATCTTTACTCAGAGCCAGCCATGACCTCGACTGCAAGTGATCGGCGGGCATTGCTGATTTTGCTCGCCGCCACAGCCCTGATGTTGTTGTTGGGGCTGGGCAGCCGCGAGTTGTGGGGCGCTGAAACGCGCTGGGCCAACATCGCTTTGCAGATGCTGCAAAGCGGCGACTATTTCGATCCGTACCTCAAGGGTGCGCCTTACTACGACAAACCATTGCTGTCTTACTGGCTGATCACCGCGACAAGCTGGCTGACTGGAGGCCTGGGCCACTGGTCATTACGCTTGTCGTCGGTCATCGCTGCGTGGTTCAGCGTGTGGCTGGTGTATCTGCTTGGCGAACAACTGTTCCGCAAAGGCACTGGACTGATCGCCGGGTGGATGCTCGCAACCACCTTCTACTTCGTGTTCTGGGCACGGGTCGCCACCGCTGACATCCTCACCGTGTGCGGCGTACTGGCGGCGGTCTGGTGGTACTGGCGCGGGCCGGATGACACCCGGTTATGGCGTTACGTGGTGTTTTTCGGGTTGATGTCGCTGACTTCGCTGTTCAAAGGCCTGATCGGTTTCATCCTCCCTGGACTGGTGTTGCTGCCGCATCTGCTGAACAGCGGCCGCTGGAAACAACATCTGAACCTGCGACTGTGTGCGGCGATACTGATTGCCGGCGCGTTTTACATGGTGCCGTTCCTGCTGTCTCACCTCTACGGCACGCCAAACTACGAGCAAAGCGGCCTGGGGCTGGTTTTGCGTGAAAACGTAGTGCGATTCTTCCAGCCGTTCGACAACATCGGCCCGATCTACACCTACCTTTTCTACCTGCCGGTGTACACCTTGCCGTGGGCGCCGTGCTGGATCATTGCGTTGTGGGTTGCCGTGCGTAACTGGCGGCACATTGAACCGGACACCCGCAGGCTGATTCAGGGCCTCGCCCTGCTGATGCTGTTTTTCACCGCCAGCGGCAGCCGACGCAGTTACTACGTGCTGCCACTGGTGCCGTTTGCACAATTGCTCGGCGCATGGTGGATCACCCGGAGGATGGAAGCGCGCGATAGCCAGGGACGCGGATGGAAAATCGGCTTCGCGGTGGCAACGGTCTTTCTGGTTGGCATATTGGGTGTTCTGTATCCATGGACCAACAGCGGTGGCGGCGCGATCCGTTTCGGCGAAACCGTGCGCGAACAGGCCAGCCACCAGGCGCCGCTGAATCAATGGCGGATGGTCATGATTGAAGTGGACAACAAAGTGCCGATGTACCTGCAAACCGGCGGTGCACCCTTCTATTACGTGGCGGAAACCGAGGACTTCCCGCGCACTGGCGACTCCGCTGCGATGTTCGCCTGGCTCGAACGCACCAGCGGTCAGCATTGGGACCCGCAACGCACAATTATTGTTGCGCAGTACCGTAACGGTGACGCCATGCCGCTGAATTACCTGGGTGTCGATCACACCGCCATTACCACTACGCCCACCCGTGGCGAACAGGTCTTCCATGGTCGCGAGGATCAAAGCGTGGCGTACCTGCCGCGCCCAATGACGCAAAAAATGCTCGTTCAATCTTCTGAATAACGACGTTGTATGACGCACGGCAAGCGTGCATGTGACGAGTTGCAGCTAATCTGAATGGCAATGACATGTATTAACGGTTGGTTTGACGTTTTTTTCTCATTTGCCTCTCTACATTGCCTGCGACTCAAAGCATGCAAATCATTCGCATTGACGAATCCGCGAATGCCTGCACATAACGTCTAAAAAATCAGGAGCGCCCCAGATGCATTCACCCTTTCCGTCGTTTATGAAGCAGGCATTGCTGGCCACCGCACTGTTCGGTGCCAGCCAGGCGTTCGCCGCTGACAGCGTAGGCCTCGTGCTCTATAACGCTCAGCATGAAAGCCTGACCAAGTCGTGGGTTGCCGGGTTCACCGAAGAGACCGGCATCCCGGTGACCATTCGCAACGGCGATGACACCGAGATGGGCAACCAGATCATTCAGGAAGGCGCCGCATCGCCAGCCGATGTGTTCCTCACCGAAAACTCCCCGGCCATGGTGCTGGTAGACAACGCCAAGCTGTTTGCCCCGGTAGCACCGACCACGCTGGCTCAGGTGGATTCGGCCTACCGTCCGGCCAGCGGGCAATGGGTAGGAATTGCCGCGCGCTCCACCGTGTTCGTCTATAACCCGAGCAAACTGGCGGAGAAAGACCTGCCCAAATCCCTGCTCGACCTCTCTTCTCCGGCATGGAAAGGCCGCTGGGCTGCGTCGCCAGCCGGCGCCGACTTCCAGGCGATTGTCGCCGCAGTGCTTGAGCAAAAAGGTGAAGCCGCCACGCTGGACTGGCTCAAAGGCATGAAAACCAACGCGACGATCTATCGCGGCAACAGTGCGGTACTCAAAGCGGTGAATGCCGGGCAGGTCGACAGCGGCGTGATCTATCACTATTACAGCTTCGTCGATCAGTCGAAGACCGGCGAAAACAGCAAAAACACCAAGCTGCACTACTTCAAGCATCAGGACCCGGGCGCATTCGTCAGCATCTCCGGTGGTGGCGTGCTGGCCTCCAGCAAACATCAGGAACAGGCGCAGGCGCTGCTCAAGTACATCACCGGCAAAGAAGGCCAGAAAATCCTCGAGACCGGCAACTCTTTCGAGTACGCCGTCGGCAAGGACGCTACCTCCAACCCGAAACTGGTGCCGCTGAAAGATCTCGACGCACCGAAGGTCGATGCCTCGAAACTCGACAGCAAAAAAGCCGTAGAGCTGATGACTCAGGCTGGCCTGCTGTAAATGATGCCTGAAACGCTACCGGCGGAGGTCGCTGCGGCTTCCTCCGCCAGCCACTCACTCAAGACCCGCGCCCTCACTGGTCGCGGGGGTTCCTGGGTGGTCGTGCTCGCCGTTGTGGTTTCATTGCTGTCATTGCTGCCGATCGGCTTTGTGCTCGGCGTGTCGTGGTACACCGGTTGGCCGACTATTGAAGCCATGGTGTTTCGTCCGCGAGTGGCTGAACTGCTGATCAACACCGTGTTGCTGGTAGTGATCACCCTGCCCTTGTGCATCCTGTTCGGCACGGCGCTGGCGTGGCTCACCGAACGCAGCAATCTGCCCGGACGACGTCTGTGGTCATTGCTGGCCGTGGCGCCGTTGGCGGTGCCGGCGTTCGTCCACAGTTACGCATGGGTCAGCCTGATTCCTTCGATCCATGGATTGCCGGCGGGTGTGCTGGTGTCGGTGATCGCTTATTTTCCGTTTCTTTATCTGCCGGTTGCCGCCACCCTGCGTCGACTCGATCCGGCCATTGAGGACGTCGCCGAGTCTTTGGGCCTGCGTCCATGGGCGGTGTTCTTCCGCGTGGTGCTGCCGCAACTGCGGCTGGCGATTTGTGGCGGTGCGCTGTTGGTAGGCCTGCATCTGCTGGCCGAATACGGCCTCTACGCGATGATTCGCTTCGACACCTTCACTACGGCGATCTTTGATCAGTTCAAATCGACCTTCAACGGCCCGGCTGCGAACATGCTCGCGGGTGTTCTGGCGTTGTGCTGCCTGGCGATGCTTACGGCGGAATCCGCTGCCCGAGGTAAGGCGCGTTACGCGCGCGTCGGCTCCGGCAGTGCCCGCGAGCAACGCACCGTACGCCTGAAACGCGGGGCAATGATGTTCGGGCTTGGCTTGCAAATCTTTACCTGCCTGCTGGCGCTCGGCGTGCCGTTACTGACGCTCGGTCGCTGGCTGATTGCTGGTGGCGTCGAGGTCTGGCAAGGCGGCGAACTGTTACCGGCGTTGTTGCAGACCTTGTCGTTCGGCGTGGCCGGCGCGGTGTTGACCACTCTGGCGGCGATTCCGATTGCCTGGCTGTCGATTCGTGCGCCGGGCAAATTGCAGCGCTTGCTTGAGGGCTGCAACTACATCACCAGCTCGTTGCCGGGGATTGTTGTGGCGCTGGCGCTGGTGACGGTGACCATTCACTACGCCCGCCCGATTTACCAGACCACCATCACCGTGCTGCTGGCCTATCTGCTGATGTTTTTGCCACGCGCACTGGTCAGCCTGCGCGCCGGTTTTGCGCAGGCGCCGGTCGAGCTGGAAAACATCGCACAAAGCCTCGGTCGCTCGCCGCTTCGCGCCTTGTGGCTGATCACTTTGCGATTGGCTGCACCCGGCGCCGCAGCCGGCGCGGCACTGGTGTTTCTGGCGATCACCAACGAGTTGACTGCCACCCTGCTGCTCGCGCCCAACGGCACGCGCACACTGGCCACCGGTTTCTGGGCCATGACCAGCGAAATCGACTACGCCGCTGCGGCGCCTTACGCGCTGCTGATGGTTCTGCTTTCGCTGCCGTTGACGGCCATTCTCTATCACCAATCCAGGCGTACTGCTGGCCGATGAACGCACTTGAACTGATATCTCTGAGCAAATCCTTCGGCACGCAAAAGGCGCTGGACAACATTTGCCTGTCCGTCCCCACCGGCAGCCGCACGGTGATTGTCGGCCCGTCAGGCTCCGGCAAAACCACGTTGCTGAGGATGATCGCCGGTTTTGAATTTCCCGATAGCGGGAGCCTGACGCTGAATGGCCAGACATTGGTTGATGCCACCCATGCAGTGCCGGCGTATCAGCGCCAGATCGGCTATGTCCCGCAGGACGGCGCGCTGTTCCCGCACATGACCGTGGCGGCCAATATCGGCTTCGGGCTGGCGGATAGCGGATCAAACAGAACCGAACGCATCCTGCAATTGATGGACAGCGTGTCTCTGGACGCGAACATGGCCGGGCGCTGGCCTCATGAGTTGTCTGGCGGCCAGCAACAACGAGTCGCCCTCGCCCGGGCCTTGGCGCAACAACCCCGTCTGATGCTGCTCGATGAGCCGTTCTCCGCCCTCGACACCGGCCTGCGCAGTGCCATGCGCAAAATGGTTGCGCGGCTGCTGGAGAACGCTGGCGTCACCACGATTCTGGTGACCCACGATCAGGGCGAAGCCTTGTCATTTGCCGATCAGTTGGCGGTGATGCGCGCCGGGCGTCTGGTGCAGTCGGGGCATCCAATGGATCTCTACCGCTATCCGGAGGATGAGCAAACCGCGCATTTTCTCGGCGAAGCCGTGGTGATGCCCGCGCAGATCGAAGCCGGTTGGGCCAATTGCGACTTGGGAGCCGTCCCGGTAAACAGCAACGGTTTCAAAGGTCAGGCGCAGATCATGCTGCGACCCGAACAGCTCCAGGTGACCGATGCATCCACCGAAGGTCGCGGCTGCCACGCCGTGGTCACGGAGCGCGACTTTGCCGGCAACACCTGCACCTTGACCGTCGAACTGCACTCACAGGCTGATCACGCTGCGCGCCGTTCATTTCTGGTGCGCAGCACCGGCATGCACGCTCCGCCCGCCGGGAGTGCGGTGCAGCTGTCGATTCTCGGCGCTGCCCACGTGTTCGCCCTTCCCTGATCAGAGATCGAAGCGATCCACCGCCCGCCGCCGCTCGTTGTCGTCACGCACATCGTAAGCGGCGGTCGTCTGGATATTGCTGTGATGGGCGAGTTTTTGCGCAATCGACAGGTCATGTTCCTCAATCACCCGGGTAATGAACGAGCGACGAAAATCGTGGGGCATGATCTTCACGCCAACCTGTGTGCCGCGCTGACGGGCAATGTAGTAAATCGCATGCTTGGTGATGCGCTCGCGGGTGATGTGGCTACCGCGACGAATGCGATTGAACAGAAAAATGTCATCGCTCTCGCCTTCCTTGAGCTGTGAACGGCGCAACTCGAGCCATGCATCAAGCTTGGCAAACGCCCACGCCGGGGCGTACTTGATCAGTTGCTTGTTGCCTTTGCCGATGACGCACAGGCTGCGCTCACTGAAATCGACCTGATTCAGGTCCAGATCCACTGATTCCGATTTACGCATGCCGGTGCCGTACAGCAACGCGATGATTGCCGCGTCGCGCAGGCCTTGCGGGCGCGGGTCGGCGGCGCAGACTTCCATCAGTTCGTGAATCAGCGTGCGCTTGAGATTGCGTCCCTGCGACAACCGCGTGCCGGCAATGCCTTTCACCGTACGCATCTTCAACAGATGCTCCTGAGTGATCAGGCTCATGCGCCATGCTTCGTTCATCACGCCACGCACCGCGTTGACATACAGCGAAGAGGTGTTAGGCGCGTAGTTATCTTCACGCAACGCCGCAACTAACGCGACAACGTCCTCCGGCTGCAAAGCGTGCCAGGGGATTTCCTCGACATTCATGTCTTCGAAGCCCAAACGGTCGGCGGCATCTTGCAGGACATAGCGCATTGTCAATTGGCTTGAAGGTGCCAAACGCGCCAGATACACGGTCATCGGGTTGGTTTTCGGGGTTACGGAAGGTGCAGCACTCAAATCGATCAAACCTAGGGCCTTGATTAAAAACTGTTCAACACAACAACTTATAAATGCAATGTACTTAATATAAACAGAACAACGCTGTAGGACTTTTCCACTAAAAAGCGTTGATAAACGGTAGAAGCCTGAACAGTCGCTGTATAGGCATCAGATAAACGATTCGCCGACCGGTTTTTCATGTTCCTTTCACAAAATCGAGCATAACCTTAAGTTCGATAGATCAAGCATCGGCAGCACCCAACCTGCCGCGCAGCGCCTGAAAAGTCAACCACACCCCGACACCTGATTTTCTAGCAAGTTATTGATGCAAAGGATTTTTTTGCGTCTACGCTAAGGTTGAAACCAACGCTTTGGTTGATCCGTCCGTATTTTTTTCCATGAGGTATCCATGAGTCAGGCGTTTCTCCCCTTTTCCCGCCCAAGCATTGGTGATGAAGAAATAGCCGCCGTCGAGCAAGTACTTCGCTCCGGCTGGATCACCACCGGGCCAAAGAACCAGGCGCTCGAAGAACAGTTCGCGCAGTACGTCGGTTGTCGTCATGCCGTGGCGTTGTCGTCGGCCACCGGTGGCATGCACATAACATTGCTGGCGCTGGGTATCGGCCCGGGTGATGAAGTCATCACGCCGTCGCAGACCTGGGTGTCCACCGCCAACATGATTTCCCTGCTCGGGGCGACGCCGGTATTTGTCGACGTCGACCGCGACACCCTGATGACCGATGCCGCACGCATCGAGGCCGCGATCACTCCGCGCACCAAAGCGATCATCCCGGTGCATTACGCCGGCGCCGCGTTCGATCTCGATCCTTTGTATGCACTGGCCGACAAGCATGGCATCACCGTCATCGAAGACGCCGCTCACGCCGCCGGCACCCGTTACAAGGGCCGCCACGTTGGCTCCCAAGGCACGGCGATCTTCTCGTTCCATGCGATCAAGAACATGACCTGTGCCGAAGGCGCGATGTTCGTCACTGACGACGAAGCCCTCGCCAGCCGCGTGCGCATGCTCAAGTTCCACGGTCTGGGCGTCGATGCCTACGATCGCCTGACCGGTGGCCGCAAGCCGCAGGCGCAAGTGATCGAGCCGGGTTTCAAATACAACCTGAGCGACATCAACGCCGCCATCGCGCTGGTACAACTGCAGCGTCTGGACGACATCAACGCCCGCCGCACCGAACTGGCCAATGCCTACCGGCAGCGACTGGAAGGTCTGCCGGTTCAGCCGCTGGCAATCCCGGATTACCCGCAGCAGCACGCCTGGCACCTGTTCATCCTGCGCATCGACAGCGAGCGCTGCGGCATGGATCGCGAAACCTTCATGAAAGGTTTGCAGGACCAGGGCATCGGTACCGGCATCCACTTCATCGCCACCCACCTGCACACCTGGTATCGCCAGCGTGACCCTGATTTGTACTTGCCCAACACCGAATGGAACTCGGCGCGGTTGTGCTCGATTCCGCTGTTTCCCGACATGACCGGTCAAGACCTTGACCGCGTCGTCGGTGCCATTGAACACCTTATGGAAAAACGCCTGTGAAACCTTATCCAATCCGTAGCGTGTCGATCGTTATCCCGGTCTACAACGAACAGGAAAGCCTGCCGGAACTGCTGCGCCGCACTGAAGCGGCTTGCCAGAAACTGAACCATGACTTCGAAATTGTCCTGGTCGACGATGGCAGCCGCGATGAGTCGGCGAACATGCTTGAAGAAGCCGCCGGGCGCGAAAACAGTCCGTTCGTGGCAGTCATCCTCAACCGCAACTATGGCCAGCACGCTGCGATCATGGCCGGTTTCGAGCAGTGCAAAGGCGATGTGGTGATCACCCTCGATGCCGACCTGCAGAACCCGCCGGAAGAAATCCCGCGCCTGGTTGCTGAAGCTGAAAAAGGTTACGACGTCGTCGGCACCGTGCGCGGCAACCGTCAGGACTCGGCCCTGCGCCGTTACCCGTCGAAACTGATCAACCTTGCCGTGCAACGCTCCACCGGCGTCGCCATGAGCGACTACGGCTGCATGCTGCGCGCTTATCGCCGCACGATCATCGACGCGATGCTCGCCTGCCGCGAACGCAGCACGTTCATCCCGATTCTGGCCAACAGCTTTGCCCGTCACACCACCGAAATCGTTGTGGCCCACGCCGAGCGTGAACACGGCGACTCGAAATACAGCCCGATGCGTCTGATCAATCTGATGTTCGACTTGATCACCTGCATGACCACCACCCCACTGCGACTGCTGAGCATCGTCGGTTTCATCATGGCAGGGCTCGGCGTGCTGTTCGCCTTTGTGCTGGTCGTTCTGCGCCTGACGCTGGGCGCTGGCTGGGCGGGCGACGGTTTGTTCGTGTTGTTCGCCATCCTGTTCGTGTTCACCGGCGGACAATTCATCGGCATGGGCCTTCTGGGTGAATACCTGGGGCGCATGTACAGCGATGTGCGCGCCCGTCCACGCTTCTTCATTGAAAAGGTGTTGCGCAGACAGCCGGCCACCCCGGCACCTGCCGTCACCGTTGATGGTCTTTCTACTACTTCCACTTCTTCCGATCAGGTTCTCTCATGAGTGCAAAAACTGTTGTCTTCGCTTACCACGATATTGGCTGCGCCGGCATTGAAGCCCTGCTTAACAGCGGCTATGACATTGCAGCAGTGTTCACTCACGCCGACGACCCGAAGGAAAACGCCTTCTACGCCTCGGTTGCGCAATTGTGTGCCAACAAAGGCATCCCGGTTCACGCACCGGAAGACGCCAACCACCCACTGTGGATCGAGCGCATCGCCAAACTCGACCCTGAGTACATTTTCTCGTTCTACTACCGCAACCTGCTGAGCGAACCGCTGCTGGCCCTGGCCAAAAAAGGCGCGTTCAACCTGCACGGTTCGCTGCTGCCGCGCTACCGTGGCCGCGCACCGGCCAACTGGGTGCTGGTCAACGGCGAAACCGAAACCGGCGTCACCCTGCACCGCATGGTCAAGCGTGCTGATGCTGGCGCCATCGTTGCCCAGCAACGCGTGGCCATTGAACGCAGCGACACCGGTCTGACCCTGCACGCCAAACTGCGCACTGCCGCCAGCGACCTGCTGCGTGACACCCTGCCAAACATGCTGCAAGGCAAGATCACTGAAACCCCGCAAGACGAATCCAAGGCCACAGTATTCGGTCGTCGCACCCCGGCGGACGGCAAACTGGTCTGGGCAAAACCCGCAGAAGAGCTGTTCAACCTGGTTCGCGCCGTGACCCGTCCATACCCGGGCGCTTTTTGCGCCGTGGGCGAGCACAAGTTGATCGTCTGGAGCGCCGAAGTCGCCAAGGGCAACGACGGTCAGGCTCCGGGCCGCGTGATCAGCGTCGATCCGCTGCGCATTGCCTGCGGTCAAGACTCGCTGGTGATCAACGCCGGTCAACGCAACGACAACGGTCTGTACCTGAGCGGCCCGCAACTGGCCAACGAACTGGGTCTGGTTGACGGTTCGCTGCTGCGTGGCGCTGAATCCGGTCGTGCCCCGCGTCGCACTCGCGTGCTGATCCTTGGCGTCAACGGCTTCATCGGCAACCACTTGTCCGAGCGCCTGTTGCGTGACGACCGCTACGAAGTCTATGGCCTGGACATCGGTTCCGACGCCATCGACCGTCTGCGCAGCCACCCGAACTTCCACTTCGTTGAAGGCGACATCAGCATTCACTCCGAGTGGATCGAGTACCACATCAAGAAGTGCGACGTGGTTCTGCCGCTGGTGGCCATCGCCACCCCGATCGAGTACACCCGCAACCCGCTACGCGTATTCGAACTCGACTTCGAAGAGAACCTGAAACTGGTTCGCTACTGCGTCAAGTACAACAAGCGCGTGATCTTCCCGTCGACCTCCGAAGTCTATGGCATGTGCCAGGACAAGAACTTCGACGAAGACAGCTCGAACCTGATCGTTGGCCCGATCAACAAGCAGCGCTGGATCTACTCGGTCTCCAAGCAACTGCTGGACCGCGTGATCTGGGCTTACGGCGCCAAAGGCCTGAACTTCACCCTGTTCCGTCCATTCAACTGGATGGGCCCGCGTCTGGACCGTCTGGACTCGGCACGTATCGGCAGCTCCCGCGCCATCACCCAACTGATCCTGAACCTGGTGGAAGGTACGCCGATCCGTCTGTTCGACGGTGGTGAGCAGAAACGTTGCTTCACCGACATCGCTGACGGCGTAGAAGCGCTGGCACGAATCATCGACAACGATAACGACGTCTGCAACGGCCAGATCATCAATATCGGCAACCCGGACAACGAAGCCAGCATTCGTCAGTTGGGCGAAGAACTGCTGCGTCAGTTCGAAGCTCACCCGCTGCGCGCCAACTTCCCTCCGTTCGCCGGTTTCCGCGACGTGGAAAGCAAGGCGTTCTACGGTGCCGGTTACCAGGACGTGGAACACCGCAAGCCAAGCATCGCCAACGCCAAGCGCCTGCTGAACTGGGAGCCGACCGTTGAAATGCGCGAGACCATTGGCAACACGCTGGACTTCTTCCTGCGCGAAGCCATGCTCGAAATCGCGGACAAGAAGTAATGCAGGCAGGCCTTCGTATCGATGTCGACACCTATCGAGGCACCCGTGAGGGGGTGCCCCGGTTGCTGGAAATCCTCGACGAAGCGCAGGTCAAGGCAACGTTCTTCTTCAGTGTCGGCCCAGACAACATGGGCCGGCATCTGTGGCGCCTGATCCGCCCGCAATTTCTCTGGAAGATGCTGCGTTCCAACGCTGCCGGCCTGTATGGCTGGGACATTCTGCTGGCCGGCACTGCCTGGCCGGGCAAACCGATTGGCCGTGATCTCGGGCACCTGATGCGTCAGGCCCGGGATGCCGGTCATGAGGTCGGACTGCACGCCTGGGATCACCATGGCTGGCAGGCCAACGCCGGAACCTGGAGCGACAAGCAACTGATCGAGCAGATCCGTCAGGGCGTCGACACGCTCAGCGATATTCTCGGGGAAAAGGTTGTTTGCTCCGCTGCCGCCGGTTGGCGTGCGGACGAGCGCGTGATCGAGGCCAAGCAAGCCTTCGGCTTCAGCTATAACAGCGATTGCCGTGGGCAAAGCCTGTTCCGTCCGCTGCTGGCTGACGGGACGCCGGGGACGCCGCAAATCCCGGTGGACTTGCCGACCTTCGACGAAGTCGTCGGCCCGACCGTGGCCGCCAAGGACTTCAACGCGTTCATCCTCGACCGGTTCCGTCCGGAACAACTCAACGTCTACACGATTCATGCCGAAGTAGAAGGGATTCTGATGGCTGACGATTTTCGCCGACTGCTGGCCGATGCACGCCAGCGCAACATCGACTTCAAACCTTTGGGTGATTTGCTGCCCGAGTTTTTCAATACCTTGCCCGTTGGCCGCGTTCAACGCGGTGCTCTCGAAGGCCGTGAAGGCTGGCTGGGAGTGCAAGGCGCATGAGTAAACGCTGGGCGTTACCGCTGCTGTTGGGTTTCTTTCTGCTCGCCTATTTGCTGCCACTCGGCACTCATGGCTTGTGGATTCCCGACGAAACCCGTTATGCACAAATCAGCCAGGATATGCTGCTGAGCGGCAACTGGGTGTCCCCGCATTTCATGGGCCTGCGTTACTTCGAAAAGCCGATTGCCGGTTATTGGATGATCGCCATCGGCCAGGAATTGTTCGGCCAGAACCTGTTCGGCGTGCGCTTTGCGTCAGCGCTGAGCACCCTGTTGAGCGGGTTGTTGTGCTTCCTGATCGCCCGCCGTATGTGGAACGAGCCGCGTAAAAGCTTCATCTGCGCCCTGCTCTACATGAGTTTCACGGTGGTTGCCGGTCAGGCCGGTTACGCCAACCTCGATCCGCAGTTCACTTTCTGGGTCAATCTCAGTCTGGTTGCGCTGTGGTTTGCCGTCGATAGCCGCACCAGCGGTCAACGCATGGCCGGTTGGGGCGTGCTGGGTCTGGCCTGCGGCATGGGCTTCATGACCAAGGGGTTTCTCGCCTGGCTGCTGCCGGTACTGATCGCCTTGCCGTGGATGCTCTGGCAAAAACGCTGGCGAGAACTGCTGATCTACGGGCCGGTGGCGATTGCCGTGGCAATTCTCATCAGCCTGCCATGGGTACTGGCGGTGCACTCGCAGGAACCGGACTACTGGCGGTTCTTCTTCTGGCACGAGCACATTCGCCGCTTTGCCGGTGAAGATGCCCAGCACGATGCGCCTTGGTGGTTCTACCTGCCGTTGCTGGTAGCGTTCAGCCTGCCGTGGGTTGGCATGTTGCCGACTGCTCTCAAACAGGCATGGCAAACCCGCACCCAGCCCAAGATTGCGTTCCTGTTGCTCTGGCTGCTGATGCCGCTGCTGTTTTTCAGTCTGAGCAAAGGCAAGCTGCCGACCTACATCCTGCCGTGCCTGTTGCCCTTGGCGCTGATGTTGGGCCATGCACTGGCTGATCGCTTGCGTCTGGAACAAGGCCGCGCGTTGAGCATCAACGGCGTGCTTAACCTGCTGTTGGGTCTGGTCCTGCTGATTGCACTGGTTTATCTGCAACTGAAAAAACCGGTGTATGACCACGAACTGCACAGCATGGTGCTGGTGTTCATTGCGCTGATCGGCTGGATCATCGCCAACCTGGCGCAAGCATTTCTGCCGCTGCAATGCTGGGCGGCGCCGGTACTCGGCAGTCTGCTGCTGATCGGAATACTGCCCGGGGCACTGCCCAAGTCGGTGGTGGCGAACAAAACCCCTGATCAGTTCATCCTGCACCACGCCAGGGAACTGTCCGACACCACGCACTTGCTGAGCAATGATCTTGGTGCTGCGTCGGCATTGGCCTGGCGCATGAAACGTCCGGATGTCGCTCTGTACAACACCGTCGGCGAACTGAAGTACGGTCTCTCCTTCCCTGAAGGTAGCGAACGACGGATCACCACCGACACTGTCCAGCAGTGGGTACGCGATGCCCGCCGCACCGGTTCGGTTGGCGTGGTGATGCGGGTCAAGGGCGACGACGAGTTGCACGAAGTCGATCTGCTACCGAAAGACGGCACACGTTACGAGCAAGGCAATCTGGTGATCATGGTTCTGCCCAAGGACCCGTCATGAGTTGGCTGTTGTTACTGACTGCTTGCCTGCTGACGTGCCTGGGCCAGGTCGCGCAAAAGTTCGCTGTGGAGAGCTGGCGCGGTGTCGACTCGTCCTGGGCCGACAAACTGCGTTCGCCCTGGCTGTGGCTGGCCTTGCTCGCGCTGGGTTCGGGCCTGTTGGTCTGGCTGTTGGTGCTGCAACGCCTTGAAGTCGGTATCGCCTATCCGATGCTCAGCCTCAACTTCGTGCTGATCACGCTGATTGCCCGCTTCGTCTTTCACGAGGCAATCGATCGCCAGCACTGGATCGGTGTGGCACTGGTGATTGGCGGCGTGGTTCTGCTGGGGCAACAGTCATGAATCAGACACGAGGCATCAGCTTTGCCCTGGGCAGCGTGCTGCTGGTCAGCGGCGCCCAACTGGGCATGCGCTGGAGCATGACGCGCCTGCCGCAACCGGAACAGTGGTTGTCGGCGCTGAGCGCCGGCAGCGTTGATCTGTCCGCGCTGGCGGTGGTGCTGGCGGCCATTCTGGCTTACGCGCTGTCGATGCTCTGCTGGCTCGCCGCATTGCGCGACTTGCCGCTGGGCCGGGCTTATTCACTGCTGAGCATCAGCTATGCGCTGGTGTATCTGCTGGCGGCCAGTCTGCCGCTGTTCAACGAATCTTTCAGTTATTCAAAATCCCTTGGCGTGGCACTGGTCATGCTCGGGGTCATCACTATTAACACTCGTCCGGCACGTGCGCCCGATTTCAGGAGTGCTCCATGAAAATCACAGTATTTGGAAGCGGTTACGTCGGTCTGGTGCAAGCAGCGGTTCTGGCTGAAGTCGGCCACGATGTGGTCTGCATGGATATCGATCAGAAGAAGGTCGACTTGCTCACCCAAGGTCACGTCAGCATCTTCGAACCGGGTCTGTCGAGCCTGGTGCGTGAAGGCCTGGACTCCAAGCGCCTGCACTTCACCACCGATGAAAAGCTTGCCGTCCAACACGGTCGCGTAGCGTTCATCGCGGTGGGTACACCTTCGAGTGAAGACGGCTCTGCCGACTTGAAATACGTGCTGTCGGTCGGCGATGCGGTCGCACGCAATCGCGAACAGCCGCTGATTCTGGTGGAAAAATCCACCGTCCCGGTCGGTACCGGCGACACTTTGCGCGCACACATCCAGGCTGCGCTGGACAAGGCTGGTCGATCGTTGCAGTTCGATATCGTCTCCAACCCGGAATTCCTCAAGGAAGGCTCGGCGGTTTCCGACTGTCGCCGCCCGGACCGCATCGTCATCGGTTGCGAAGGTGATGAAGTGCAGGACGTGATGCGCGACTTGTACTCGCCATTCAACCGCAACCATGACCGCATCATGTTCATGGACCTGCGCAGCGCCGAGCTGACCAAATACGCCGCCAACTGCATGCTGGCGACCAAAATCAGCTTCATCAACCAGATCGCCGAACTGGCCGAACACCTGGGCGCGGACATCGAATCCGTACGTCAGGGCATCGGTGCCGACACGCGCATCGGTTACCACTTCATCTACCCGGGCTGCGGTTACGGCGGCTCGTGCTTCCCCAAAGACATGCGCGCCTTGATCCACAGCGCCGAAGAGGCGCATTGCTCGAGCGATCTGCTGCAAGCGGTCGAAGCGATCAACCAGCGTCAGAAGCACAAACTGTTCGAGCGCATCAACGCGTTCTACAAGGGCGATCTGCGCGGCAAGACCTTCGCTTTGTGGGGCCTGGCGTTCAAACCGAACACCGACGACATGCGCGATGCGCCAAGCCGCGTGCTGCTTGAAGCATTGTGGGCGGCCGGTGCCAGCGTTCGCGCATTCGACCCGGAAGCCATGCAGGAAACCCAGCATCTGTACCCGGACGAAAGCAAACTGATGCTGATGGGCACGCCGGAATCGGTGTTGTCAGGCTCCGACGCGTTGATCATCTGCACCGAATGGCAACAGTTCAAGGCGCCGGATTTCGACCTGATCCAGCAACGCCTGAAAGCGCCAGTGATCTTCGACGGCCGCAACCTGTACGACGCCGATCGTCTGGCGCGCAACGGCTTCAAGTACTTCCCGATTGGCCGTGGTGATTCGCGCAAACTGCCGATCCCGTTGCAACAATGGCCTAACACGACGGAAGTCGCTTGATCACGTTGTCGCCTGCCATTCGCCGGCAGTCCCTGATCGCAGGGCTGCTGGCGCTGTTGTTGTTCATTGCCGGGGTTTACGGGCAGGCACCCATAGGTTTCGATTCACGCTTTGTACTGTTTGCCCAGGAAATGCTGCGTCATGGACCGACAGTGTTTCCTACCACTTACGGGCAACCGTACGCCGACTATTCGGCACTCTCGACGGTGTTCGTCTGGCTGTTTTCGTTGCCGCTCGGCACGGTCAACAGCCTGACGGCGTGGCTGCCCAGCGCAATCGCCGGCGCGTTGATCGTGACGCTGATGTACCGCCTGCTGGCGCCGTACTCACAACGCTGGGCTTTGATCAGCATTGCCATGCTGTTGCTCACTGCGACCTTCGTCACCGAAGTGCGTGCGGTGTCTCAGGACTTGATGCTCGCCGCTGTGGCGTTCACGGTGTTCTACCTTGGCTACGCACACGATCACTTCGGTGCCAGTCGGCGGTTGCCGCTGATTTTCGTGTTGCTGTTGCTCGGTTTCGGTATTCGCGGCCCTATTGGCCTCGTCGTGCCGACCGGCATGCTGTGCAGTTATTACCTGCTCAACTGGCAGTGGGCGCGTCTGCTGGTGTTCGGCGCGCTGGCCTCGGTAATGCTGGTGGCGTGTGTCGGCCTGCTGTTGTGGGCGGCGCAAGTCAGTGGCGGTCCGGTGTTCCTGCAAGACGTGATCCGCATGCAGTTCATGGGGCGCATGGACGGCAGCGAGGGCGTCAGTGGTTCGCTGTATTACTTCACCAGCTCCATGGGCAACTACGCGCTGGCTTATCCGTTGGCGATAGTCGCGCTGGCGGCTGCATGGTTGAGCCGGCCTCATCAGCGTGGCTCTGCTTTGCAACTGGTGCAGTACTGCGCGGCGGCGGGATTGATCGTGATGATCGGGTTATCGATTCCGCAGGCAAAAAAAGCACGTTATCTGCTGCCGATGTTGCCGATGGCGGCGATCATTGCTGCGTACCCGTTCCAAGTGGCTCATGGGCGGATATTCCGTGCGTTACGCGGGTTGATTCAAGGTGTGTGGTTGTTGACGCCTGCGTTGTTGATCGCGGCTTTGCTGTTCGCCAAACGCCGTTTTCCGGAACAACTGACCGACATCCTGCCGGTGTTGATCGTATTGGGCGTGCTGCAATTGCTGGCCTTGTCGCGCTTGCTGCTTCCCAAGTGGCGTGCCGAAGTCTTGGCCCTGTGCTCGGTGTTGGCGTTGTGGTCAGCGTATGTGTTGGTATTCGAGCCTGTTGAACGGCGTCTCTACGACACGCAGACGTTTAGCCGCGAAGCGTTCGTTCAAGTGCAGAAAGACCCTGCACCGCTGGTGTTGCACGGCATGGGCAAAGACGCCAAGGCGATCAAGTTCATGGTCAACATCGAGCAGGATTTACAGCCGCAGTTCAGCGAAACGATCCAGGACCTTGAAGCCCTCAAAGGCCCATTGTGGTTAATGATGGATAACAAGGACTTCCAGGCACTTAAAGGCACTCCGCTGGAAACACTAAAACCAGTAGTTACCGGCAGTTTCGACAAAAACGACTACGTTCTGCTACACCTCAAACCCATGTAGGAGCTGCGGCACGCTGCGATCTCTTGATCTGATTTTTTAAAATCAAAAGATCGCAGCCTTCGGCAGCTCCTACAGGGTTTTTCGACCAAGCACGGCAATACCACGCTGCATATGAAACCTCATGTCAACGCCTTCAAATCCACACCCAACGCCTGGGCGAATGCCTTGACCAGCGGGCTGCGCACAGTGTTGTGGCGCAGGATCAGATTGAACGGCGTGACGATGTTGATTCGCTCCGGCAACACCGCCCGCAACTGCCCCGCTGCCGCCATTGCGGCAGCATAATGCTCAGGCAGAAAACCCACGAAACGCCCGGTCCTGATCAACAAAGCCACGGCTTCGACTTGCGTTGCGGAGGCTGAAAAGCTGTCGTAGCGAGCGTAATTCAGCTTGTCCCGATGGATCGCATAGCGGTGATTGATGCACTCGTAATCCTGCAACACATCGCCGCTCATTTGCGCCTCGGACATGTCGAACAGCGGATGACCGACCGCGCAGTAAACCTGCGAGCGTTCCTCATACAACGGGTAATAATCAAACTCTTCACGACGCTGATAAACCGGAACAATCCCGGCAACTAACCGCCCCTCCACCACGCCTCGCTCAACTTCATCCAGCTGCGCCGCCTGAAGTTGAAATCGTACCTTCGGTGACTGTTCATTCAATCGTTTAAGCGCTGCAACTAACGGTGAATTAGGATCGCTGATCGTGTTATCGATCACGCCCACTCCAAGGTCACCGACAAGTTCGTTCTGCGCCGAACTAAGCCGATCACGAAAGTTATCGACCGAGGTAAATAAATCGATCGACGCCTGATACACCAGACGCCCCTCTTCGGTCAGATGAAACCCTTCCCGCCCCCGGGTACACAAGCGCATGCCGATGCGGATTTCCAGGTCGGAAATCTGTTTGCTGATGGCTGCCAGTCCCACGTTCAGCTCATTCTGCGCAGCACTGAAGCCGCCCGCCTCAACCACAGCCTTGAACACCTTGAGCAGTTTGAAGTCCAGTCCGCTCAAGGTCAGCGGTGCTCGGTGAGCCGTTTTCGGTGGCGGGTTTCCGGAATTGGAAAGTGGGGTTTCCATAATGCTTATTTACCTCTGGCGCACTGTTCAACAATCTGTACCCAACAACAAAAACATCGCCGGCTAATAATAATGACCACAGAAAACCAGGCTTGGCAACCGCCAAAATATCCCGAACATCAGTGCCAACTCGCTGATCTCGAAACATTAAAAGCTGACACTTCGATCAGCTCTCGCCCTTTTGCAACTGCCCTTTTGAAAACTGCTTTGGCCTGAATCCGTCCGCTGATTGTTCAGCCGGTTTCCAGGGCCATGCACATCGATTTCAGTTCGCGTTACCGACGAGGAAAACAACAAATGTCGCAAACCACCGACCGTCTCTGGGGCGCCCGTTTCAAGAGCGGCCCTTCCGCAGCCCTGGCGGCTCTGTCCCGTTGCCCCGAGCGCTATTTCCGCCTGACCCCGTATGACCTCGCCGGCTCCAAGGCCCACGCAGGAGAACTGCAACGTGCCGGCCTGCTGGATGCGCAGGAAACCCGCACCATGCTCGAAGCGCTGGACACCATCGGTGCCGATTTCAGCGCCGGGCGCATTGCCCCGACGCTCGATGACGAAGACGTTCACACCTTCATCGAGCGCCTGCTGACCGAGCGTCTCGGTGCGTTGGGCGGCAAGCTGCGCGCCGGCCGTTCGCGCAATGATCAGACCGCCAACGACCTGCGCCTGTTTCTGCGTGATCATGTGCGTACCCTCGCGGTGCAAGTTCTGGCCCTGCAACAGGCGCTGGTGGAACAGGCCGAGCAGCATGTGCAAAGCATCTGCCCGGGTTTCACCCACTTGCAGCAGGCGCAGCCGATCGTCTTCGCCCACCATTTGCTGGCCCACGCGCAATCGATGCTGCGTGACGTGCAACGGCTGGTGGATTGGGACGCGCGCACTTCGCTTTCACCGCTGGGCGCAGCGGCCATGGCTGGTTCTGCGATTGCTCGCCAACCGCAGCAATCGGCCAAGGAAATGGGTTACGTCGGGGTTTGCGAGAACTCCATCGACGCCGTGGCGAGCCGCGACCACGTTGCCGAATTCCTGTTTATCGCCAGCATGCTCGGGATCAACATCTCGCGTCTGGCCGAAGAGTTTTGTCTGTGGTCGTCACGTCAGTTCCGCTGGGTCGATCTGGATGACGCCTACGCCACTGGCAGCTCGATCATGCCGCAGAAGAAAAACCCCGACATCGCCGAACTCGCCCGTGGCAAGGCTGGCCGTCTGATCGGCAACCTGACCGGCCTGCTGTCGACGCTCAAATCACTGCCGCTGTCGTACAACCGCGACTTGAGCGAAGACAAGCACGGCGTGCTCGACAGCGTCGACACCTTGCTGCTGGTGCTGCCGGCCATGGCCGGAATGGTCGCGACCATGACCGTCAACGTTGAAGAACTGCGGCGCCAGGCACCGTTGGGCTTCACCCTCGCCACCGAGGTTGCCGACTGGCTGGCGATGCGCGGCGTACCGTTCAAGGAAGCCCACGAAATCACCGGCGCACTGGTGCAGGCCTGCGAGAAACACGGCATCGAATTGTGGGATGCCTCGCCGGCGCTGCTGGCCGAGATCGATCCGCGCCTGACCGCCGATGTGCGTGACAGCCTGACCCTTGAAGCCGCCATCGCCGCCCGCAGCGGCTGGGGCGGCACCGCGCCACAACAAGTGCGTGAGCAGATCGGCCGGCTGAAAACTGCCCTCGCCGCCCAGCAACAGTGGACCGAAAACTATCAAGGCTTCCGCCTCTGAGGTTGCCTTTGTAGGAGTGAGCCTGCTCGCGATAGCGCCAGGTCAGACAACATTGATGTCTGAATGGCGACCGCAATCGCGAGCAGGCTCTTTCCTATAGAAAGGTCTAGTTGGATTTGCAAGAACAGCGTACGGAGAAACACCATGAGCCAGACCCAGGCAGAACGACTCCAGGCGGAGCGCAAACTGGCGGAAAACCAGTTCGATATCACCCAGTACCAACACGTTCCCCGGCGTTATTACGGGCGGATTTTTTTCGCCACAATCATCGTGATCGCCATTTTCGGTCTGGTGCGTGCCTTTGCCGAAGGCAAGATCGAATGGTCGTACATCGGCCAGTTCCTCACCTCTCAGGCAATCATGTGGGGCCTGTTCAACACCATCATCATGGCGGTGCTGGCGATGGCGCTCGGGGTGGTGTTCGGGGTGATCACGGCGATCATGCGCATGTCGGCCAACCCGATCCTGCGCTACGTCGCACTGACCTACACCTGGCTGTTTCGCGGCACGCCACTGATTCTGCAACTGCTGCTGTGGTTCAACCTGGCGCTGATTTTTCCCACCATCGGCATTCCCGGGGTGTTTGAACTAGACACCGTGAGCCTGATGACCCCGTTCGTCGCGGCCCTGCTCGGTTTGAGCATCAATCAAGGTGCGTACACCGCCGAAGTGGTGCGCGCCGGCCTGTTGTCGGTGGACACCGGCCAATACGAAGCGGCCAAGTCGATTGGCATGCCGCGCCTGCAAGCGCTGCGCCGGATCATCCTGCCGCAGGCCATGCGCATCATCATTCCGCCGGTCGGCAACGAATTCATCGGCATGGTCAAAATGACCTCGCTGGCGAGCGTGATCCAGTATTCGGAACTGCTCTACAACGCCCAGAACATTTACTACGCCAACGCCCGAGTCATGGAGCTGCTGATCGTCGCCGGTATCTGGTACCTGGCCACCGTCACTGTCCTGTCCTTTGGTCAAAGCCGTCTGGAGCGTCGTTTCGCTCGCGGCGCCGGCAAGCGCTCGTAAGCCGCGCAGGAGAATCGAACATGAGAAACATCGTCAAGGCTGTCGCCCTGAACAAATACTACGACCAGTACCACGCCCTCAAGGACATCAATATCGAGGTCGAACAAGGCGAAGTGCTGTGCATCATCGGTCCGTCCGGCTCGGGCAAAAGTACCCTGCTGCGTTGCGTCAATCAGTTGGAAAAGATCGACAAGGGCGGCCTCTGGGTCGACGGCGAACTGGTTGGCTATCGCATCGTCGGACACAAGCTGCACGAACTCAACGAAGCGCAGATCGCTCGTCAGCGTCTGGCCACCGGCATGGTGTTCCAGCGTTTCAATCTGTTCCCGCACATGACCGTGCTGCAAAACATCATCGAAGGCCCGTGCCAGGTACTCAAGCGTTCGCCCAAAGAGGCGCACGAAGAAGCGCTGGAATTACTCGCCCGCGTCGGCCTCGCCGACAAGTGCAACAGCTATCCGATTGAACTGTCCGGCGGACAGCAACAACGGGTGGCTATCGCCCGCGCCCTGGCGATGCGACCCAAGCTGATGCTGTTCGATGAACCCACTTCGGCACTCGACCCGGAACTGGTCGGTGAGGTGCTGTCGGTGATGCGCGATCTGGCGCAGACCGGCATGACCATGATCGTCGTCACCCATGAACTGGGCTTCGCCCGTGAGGTTTCCAACCGCATGGTGTTCATGGACGGCGGCCAGATCGTGGAGGCTGGGAGCCCCGAAGAAATTCTAATAAGTCCACAAAACCCGCGCACCCAAAGCTTCATTTCTGCCGTTCGAACCTAAGCGTCGGTTGACGCCAAAACACTCATAAGAGAACGACCATGAAGAACTTCGTAATTCCAGCAGTACTTGCAGGCCTGATGGCTTCCAGCGTGAGCTTCGCCGCCGAATTGCCGGCCAGCATCAAGGCCAAAGGTGAAATCGTCGTCGCGATCATGCCGAATTATCCGCCGATGGATTTCAAGGACCCGGCCACCAACACCCTGACCGGTCTGGATTACGACCTCGGCAACGCCCTCGCCGAACGTCTGGGCGTGAAGATCAAATGGCAGGAAACCGGCTTCGAGCAAATGATCAACGCCCTGACCACCGACCGCGTGGATCTGGTGCTGTCGGGCATGACCGACACCGCCGAGCGTCAGGCCAGCGTGACCTTCGTTGACTACTTCACCAGTGGCCCACAGTTCTACACCTTGCAGAAAAATGCCACGACCAACGAGATCATCGATCTGTGCGGCAAGAAGGTCGGCACCAGCCGCCGCACCACGTTCCCGACCGAGATCGCGGCGTGGAGCAAGGCCAATTGTGAAGCGGCGGGCAAGCCTGCGATCAGCGTGATCGGCACCGAAGGCTCGGCAGACGCCCGTGCGCAACTGCGTCAGAGCCGTATCGATGCGGCGATGCAGGGCAGCGAAACCCTGTCGTATCTGAAGACCCAGGAAAAGGACATGTACAAGACTGTCGGCCAGCCGATTTCGGTGCAGTTCAGCGGTCTGGGCGTCAGCAAGAAAAAGCCTGAGCTGAGCGAAGCGGTGAAGGTTGCGCTGCAAAGCATGGTTGATGACGGCAGCTATGGCGCGATTCTGAAGAAATGGGATCTGGAGTTGGGCGCGATCAAGGAAGTGACGATCAACGCCGGCAAGTAAGGCAAGAGCTGAACACTTGAAACCTGTGGGAGCGTGGCTTGCCCGCGATGGCGGCGTGTCAGGCGATATCAATGCTGGACGTGCCGGCCTCATCGCGGGCAAGCCACGCTCCCACAGGAACCGCATTCGAATGAATGGAGCAACTGATGCTCGACTCAACCAAGCCTGTCTGGCCCGACCAGCACAAAGCCTGCCTCGCCCTGGCCTTCGACCTCGATGGCCCGACCGGCGATGCGATGCTCAACGGCTCGATCTGGCACAAGCCCGAATACTTCGGTTTCGGCGGTTACGGTCCATACCGTGCCTTGCCGCGAATCCTTGACCTGCTAGATGCATTCAACATTCCCACCACTTTTTTCGTCCCGGCGTGGGTCGTGGAAAACTGGCCGAAGCAGTGCCAGGCAATCGTCGAGCGTGGCCATGAAGTGGCCTATCACGGTTACAAGCACGAATCTTTCTACGTCCTGCCCCTGGAACAGCAGCAAGCCGTGATGGAGAAATCCAAAGCGATCTTCTGGCAACACCTGCACATCCGCGCTGAAGGTTTTCGCACCCCGTCCGGTGATTGGCGCGCGGAGACTCCGGCGATGCTTGCCGACAACGGCGTCATTTATTCCAGCAGCATGCGCGGCGATGATCGCCCGTATCTGGTCAGTGTTCCCGGCCACAGCACACCGCTGGTGGAGATTCCCGGTCGTTGGGAAATGGACGATTACGCCTCCCTCGCCTACACCCGCGCACCGAATTTTCCGTCCGGCCTCGACCGCACCGCCAGCTACGACTTGACCCTCGACAACTGGAAACGCGAATACGACGGCGCGATGGACGAAGGCCTGTGCCTGACTACTCTGTTCCACCCGAAAATCACCGGCAAACCGGGGCGCATCCTGTTGCTGGAGCAACTGTTCGAACACATGCGTCAGCGCGATGACGTGTGGTTTGCCACCTGCCGCGATGTCGCCCACTGGTGGCTGAAGGAGCATCACCATGGCTGATTCCTCTCTCTGGCCCAGCGGCAAGCGCTGCGCGGTGGTGCTGACGGTCGATTACAACGACGTCCACGGCATTCTCACTCAGGCTCCGGAAGTTGCCGGGCGTGATAAATCCTTGTCGGTGTGGCGCTACGGCACGCAACGCGGCGTCGAGCGGTTGCTCGGTTTGTTCGCAGAACTCGGCGTGCGCAGCAGTTGGTTCGTCCCCGGCATCGTTGCCGAGGAAAACCCGCAGCACATTGCCGCGATTCAGGCTGGCGGGCATGAAATTGCCTGCGCCGGATATCGTCATCAGGATTACGACCAACTGGATCTGGCCGCACAAAGCGCTGACGTCGGCAAAGGTTGCGCAGCGCTGCAAGCGCTAACCGGTCAGCGCCCGAGCGGTTTTCGCATTCCTGCCGGCAATGGCGCGCCGGGGTTTATCGAGGCGCTGCGCGATCAAAGCCTGCAATGGTCATCGTCATGGCGCGGCGATGACTTGCCGTTTGCCCATCCGACCGCACCCGAGGTGATCGAACTGCCGCTGCACTATGAACTGGAGGACGAGCCGTACTTCGCCTTTAACCTCAGCCCTGCCGTACCACCGGCGCAATCGCGAATCGCCTCATACAGCCACACTCTGGGCAATCTGCAAATGGACTTCGCCGGGTTCCATCGTTTCGGCTTGTGCTACGTGCTGCGCCTGCACCCGGAAGTCATCGCCACACCCGGGCGAATCGGTGTCTTGCGTGAATTGCTGCAAGGCATTCAACAGCATGATGACGTGTGGATCGCCACGGGTGCCGATGTGGCGCAGTGGTGGACGCAATCGGGGAAACAGATTGGCGCGGATCATCCGGCGTCGGTGTACGAGCGGCATTATCGGGATTATCCAGAATGACCGATCAGGGGCAGATGCAGCGTCTGGCCGGGTTCTGCGTCGAGACGCGGTTCGAACAATTGCCGCCAGCGTTGGTTGAACAGGCCAAACGGCACATTCTCGATACCTTCGGCGCGGCATTGGCCGGTGCTGATAGCGCGGTGGCCATTCAGGCGCGGCGTGTTTTGGTGGGCGAACCGGGCACCGCGCTGGTCTGGGGCACTTCAAATCGCGTCGGCGCCGGGCAGGCGGCGTTGCTCAATGGCATCGCGGCCCATGCGCTGGAGCTGGACGATACCGGCGGCTGCGATCACTCCGGCGCGGTGGTGTTGCCGGCGCTGATGGCGGCAGTCGCGTTGGTCGACAAACCGGTCAGCGGCCGTGAACTGCTAACTGCGCTGGTGATCGGCTACGAAGTCGGCCGTCGGGTACTGGAGGCTTGCGGCGGCTACTCGGCGCATAACGGCGCGGGCTGGCACTCGACCGCCACTTGCGGCGTGTTTGGCGCAGCGGCAGCCTGTGCGCGGATCTTCGGTCTGGATGCACCGCAAACCGTATCGGCACTGGGCATCGCCGGCAGTTTCAGTGGTGGCCTGTGGGCGTTCATTCATGACGATTCGCAAAGTAAAAAGCTGCACAGCGGCCGGGCCGCCGAGGGTGGATTGCTCGCGGCGCGGTTTGCCCGGGAAGGTATCAGCGGGCCAGCGAAACTGTTTGATGACGTGTGGGGCGGTTTTCTCAAGACCCTCGCGTCGGCCACAGCACGGCCGCAAGCATTGGATGCTGATCTGGGCGTGGTGTGGAAACTCGCACGCTGCTCGATCAAGCCTTACGCGGCTTGCCGAGGGACGCATTCGGCGATTGATGCATTGGGGCTGTTGCTGAAGCAATTGCAGGTGAATGCCGGGCAAGTCGAGGACGTTGAAGTGCGCTTGTGCGGATTTCTGCGGGACATGTGTGGCGCTCGCGATATCGACAGTCTGGCGGCTGCGCAAATGAGCTTGCCCTACGCACTCGCTGCAAGACTGGTGCATGGGCACTGCGGGCTTGAGGCTTACGATGAAGCGGCGCGGCGTGATCCGCGTATCGGCCAATGGCTGACGCGCATTCGCCTTGAAGTCGACCCGCAACTGTCCGAGGATGGTGAGCCTTGGGTGCACCTGCGCACGGTGGATGGGCGCATGGCGAGTCTGTGCGTCGAGGTGCCCTTGGGCGCACCGGGGAATCCGCTGAGTGATGTAGCGCTGGAGACGAAGTTTTTCAGCCTGGCGTTGCGGGTGTTGTCGCAGGAAAAGGCTGAGGCGCTGCTGGAGCATTTGTGGCGGCTGGAGACTCTGGATTCGGTGGGTGATCTGGATCGGTGGCTGGCTTGATGAATATGTTGCTGGTGCGGGCCCTATCGCTGGCAGGCCAGCTCCCACAGGGATCGTCGGTACGACCGAAAAACCTGTGGGAGCTGGCCTGCCAGCGATGAAGACGGCGCAATCTCCCACAGGGATCGTCGGTGCGACCGAAAAACCTGTGGGAGCTGGCCTGCCAGCGATGAAGGCGGCGTAATCTCCCACAGGGATCGTCGGTACGACCGAAAAACCTGTGGGAGCTGGCCTGCCAGCGATGAAGGCGGCGCAATCTCCCACAGGGATCGTCGGTA
>NZ_JBIUXX010000001.1:0-23422 GCF_044744235.1 Pseudomonas sp. NPDC087346 | reverse complement strand
GTACGTACGGAAAAACCTGTGGGAGCTGGCCTGCCAGCGATTAAGGCGGCGCAATCTCCCACAGGGATCGTCGGTACGACCGAAAAACCTGTGGGAGCTGGCCTGCCAGCGATGAAGGCGGCGCAATCTCCCACAGGGATCGTCGGTGCGACCGAAAACCTGTGGGAGCTGGCCTGCCAGCGATTAAGGCGGCGCAATCTGTAGCCGAACACAAGAACAACTGAAATAAGGACATTCGCACCACCGTGGCCACTTACTCGCTCGTTATCCGCCGCCTGATGATCGTCTCGCTGACCATTGTCGTCAGCCGCGCCATCACCAGCCCGCTGCTGACCTTGTTCCTCAGCCAGAAACTGGGGCTCAATCAACAGGACGTCGGCCTGCTGCTGGGCATCGCGGTGTTCATCGCCACCCTGCTCGCCCTGTACGGCGGTTACATCATCGATCGTCTGGAAAAGCGCCGGCTGCTGATCCTCGCCATGCTTTCCAGCGCCATTGGCTTTGTGTTGCTGACGTTCGCCGAAAATCTGTACCTGACCACCGCAACACTGGTGATCACCGAAACCGCTTCAGCACTGTTCCTGATCGGTTCCAAGGCGATCCTCAGCGAGAACCTGCCGATCAGCCAGCGGGCCAAGGCCTTTTCCCTGCGCTACACCCTGACCAATATCGGTTACGCCACCGGCCCGATGCTCGGCGTGGTGATTGCCGGGGTCTATCCGATTGCACCGTTCCTGATCGCGGCGGCCATCGCCGCCGGCAGTATTTTCCTGATGATCGGCATCCCGAAAGATGGCCCGGTTGCCGCCATCGGCCAGCCGCAGAGTTTCCTGAAAACCCTGATCACCCTGAAAAACGACCGCACGCTGATCATGTTCACCGGCGGCTGCCTGCTCAGCACCGTGGTGCATGGGCGCTTCACGCTGTATCTGTCGCAATATCTGCTGGTGGTCGAAGACTCGAAACGAGCGCTGCAAACCATGGCCGCCCTGCTCGCCTGCAATGCGATCAGCGTGATCCTCCTGCAATACCAGATCGGGCGTTTTCTCAACCGCGAGAAGTTGCGTTTCTGGATCGCCGGGGGCACGAGCTTGTTCATCCTCGGCCTGATCGGTTTCAGCATTGCCGACAGTCTGCTCAGTTGGTGCGTGGCGATGTTCATCTTCACTTTGGGTGAGATGATCATCTATCCGTCAGAATTTCTCTTCGTCGACACCCTGGCCCCGGAAGAACTGCGCGGCAGCTACTACGGCGCTCAGAACCTGGCGGCGCTGGGCGGCGCATTGAGCCCGGTGATTTGCGGATTCCTGTTGATGCACACCCCGGCACCCACCATGTTTTATGCCTTGAGCGCGTTGACCGCGATGGGTGGATTCCTGTGTTTCATGAGCGGTCGGCGCGTGGCAATGCAGAAAAACCTTTAACCTCAAAAATATTGCACTCAACCTGCATTTATATGAATTTGTCAGCATCGAATTTGAACGGCACACTGTGCACGTTCCTCCCCCAATAGTTGGAACACTTCGAGGGCTTTCCGAAACGGACAAGTCCTTTTTTTTGCCCGGATTTTGTCGTGAGGTTCAGATTCACATGCTTGCTCGCTGGTTGCCTGCCGCTATCAATACTCGTCCCTCGGAATGGAGCCGCGCGGCTATTGGCATGGCGCTGGGCACACTGTTCAGCGTCTGGGTCTGCAGTCAGGTGTTCGGGGTGGAAGTCGCCTATCACTTGATCGGCCCGTTGGGTGCCTCGGCGGTGCTGCTATTCGCCGTTTCCTCTGGTGCGCTCGCCCAGCCATGGTCGATCATCGGCGGGTATTTGACTGCCGGCATCGTCTCGCTGCTGGTGGCTCACGTACTCGGCCGAACCTTGGGTAGCGCCTGTCTCGCGGCAGGCATGGCATTGATTCTGATGTGCTGGCTGCGTTGCCTGCATCCGCCGGCCGGAGCCTTGGCGCTGACGCTGGTACTGGCTGATCCGGCGACCGTCGCGATGGGCTGGAAAGCCCTCGAACCGATAATGCTCGCTGCCGCCTGCATGCTTCTAAGCGCCCTCGCCTACAACAACCTGACACGCATCCGCTACCCGAAACGTCCGGCGGAGCCGGCACCCGTGAGCGCTATCGTCGACAGCCAGGCAATCACCGCCGAGGATTTGAAACTGGCGCTGGCCGACATGGAAGCGTTCATCGACGTCACACCGGAAGACCTTGAACAGTTGATCCACGCCAGCGAACTGCACGCCAAGCGGCGCAGCATTGGCGAAGTGTTTTCCCGCTAAGCCTGGAAGATCAAAAGATCGCAGCGTGCCGCAGCTCCTACATGAACACGGTGTTCCTGTTGGAGCTGCGGCACGCTGCGATCTTTTGATTTTTAGCTAAGGTAAAAACGCAGACAGCACCTGCAGATATCCCGGTTGTACACGGCAAATTTGCACTGTTACGATCCGGTAACGCTCGCGCGCGAGCTTCTCGAATAAAGACAATAAAAGCAGGGAGTTAGTGATGACTGCTCAGGTTTCATCCCCGCGGACGCCGTCCATGGATGCCATGCAAAACGAAGTGCTGGCCGAGGTTCGCAATCACATCGGTCACCTGACACTGAATCGCCCCGCCGGCCTCAACGCCATCACCCTCGACATGGTTCGCCAGTTGCAGCAGCAGCTCGATGCCTGGGCCAGTGACAGCAACGTGCGTGCAATTGTCCTGCGCGGTGCCGGTGAAAAAGCTTTCTGCGCCGGGGGCGATATTCGTTCGCTGTACGACAGTTTCAAAAGCGGCGATACGCTGCACGAAGATTTCTTCGTCGAGGAATACGCCCTCGACCTGACGATCCACCATTACCGCAAACCGGTCCTCGCCTTGATGGACGGTTTTGTCCTCGGCGGCGGCATGGGTCTGGTGCAAGGTGCCGATCTGCGGGTGGTTACCGAGAAGAGCCGTCTGGCAATGCCGGAAGTGGCCATCGGGTATTTCCCGGATGTCGGCGGCAGCTACTTCCTGCCACGTATTCCCGGCGAATTGGGAATTTATCTGGGCGTCAGCGGCGTGCAGATCCGTGCCGCCGATGCGCTGTATTGCGGCCTCGCCGACTGGTATCTGGACAGCAGCAAACTGGCCAGCCTCGATCAACAACTCGATCACCTCGAATGGCACGACATGCCGCTCAAGGACTTGCAAAACCTGCTGGCCAGACACGCGGTGCAAACCCTGCCCGACGCACCGCTGGAAACCTTGCGTCCGGCCATCGACCACTTCTTCGCCCTGCCGGATGTGCCGAGTATCGTCGAGCAACTGCGCGCAGTGACCGTCGCCGATACGCACGAGTGGGCAACCGCCACCGCTGATCTGTTGGACAGTCGTTCGCCACTGGCGATGGCGGTGACTCTGGAGATGCTGCGTCGCGGCCGGCACCTGAGTCTCGAACAATGTTTCGCCCTTGAACTGCATCTGGATCGCCAGTGGTTCGAGCGCGGCGATCTGATCGAAGGCGTGCGCGCCTTGCTGATCGACAAAGACAAAACGCCACACTGGAACCCGCCGACCCTCGCTGCGCTGGACGCTGCACACGTCGCGAGTTTCTTTGCCGGTATCGATGAGAGCGGGAGCTGAGCCATGCACGATCTCGAATTGACTGAAGAACAAATCATGATCCGCGACATGGCCCGGGACTTTGCCCGTGGCGAAATCGCGCCTCACGCGCAAGCCTGGGAAAAGGCTGGCTGGATCGATGATGGTCTGGTGGCAAAAATGGGCGAGCTGGGTCTGCTGGGCATGGTCGTCCCCGAAGAATGGGGCGGCACCTACGTCGATTACGTCGCCTATGCCTTGGCCGTGGAAGAGATTTCCGCCGGTGACGGCGCGACCGGCGCGTTCATGAGCATTCACAACTCGGTCGGTTGCGGCCCGGTGCTCAACTACGGCAGCGAACAACAGAAACAGACCTGGCTGGCGGATCTGGCCAGCGGCCAGGTGATCGGCTGCTTCTGCCTGACCGAGCCACAGGCCGGTTCCGAAGCGCACAACCTGCGCACTCGCGCCGAACTGCGCGACGGCCAATGGGTAATCAACGGCGCCAAGCAATTTGTCAGTAACGGCAAGCGAGCGAAACTGGCCATCGTGTTTGCGGTGACCGATCCGGACCTGGGCAAGAAAGGTATCTCGGCGTTTCTGGTGCCGACCGATACCCCGGGTTTCATCGTCGACCGCACCGAACACAAGATGGGCATCCGCGCCTCCGACACCTGTGCGGTAACTTTGAGCAATTGCAGCATCCCCGAGGCTAATCTGCTCGGTGAGCGCGGCAAAGGCCTGGCCATTGCCCTGTCGAATCTTGAAGGCGGACGCATCGGCATCGCCGCTCAGGCATTGGGCATCGCCCGTGCAGCGTTTGAAGCGGCGCTGGCCTATTCGCGCGATCGCATACAGTTCGGCAAGCCGATCAACGAACACCAGAGCATCGCTAATCTGCTGGCTGACATGCACATGCAACTGAACGCTGCACGGCTGATGATTCTGCACGCGGCGCGTCTGCGCACGGCGGGCAAACCGTGCCTGTCGGAGGCTTCGCAGGCCAAGCTGTTCGCATCGGAGATGGCCGAGAAGGTTTGCTCATCGGCGATTCAGATTCATGGCGGGTATGGGTATCTGGAAGATTACCCGGTCGAGAAGTACTACCGCGATGCGCGGATTACCCAGATTTATGAAGGGTCGAGCGAGATTCAGCGGATGGTGATTGCCCGAGAACTGAAAAACTACCAACTATAAAAGAACAAGCATCGCCAGCAGGCTGGCTCCCACAGGGAGTTTGTGAGCACCACGGTTCCCCTGTGGGAGCCAGCCTGCTGGCGATAGCGTCAGTGAAAACGCCAATTATTTACCCTGAAACTCCGGCGGCCGCTTGGCCACAAACGCTGCCATCCCTTCCTTCTGATCCTGCGTGGCAAACGCCGCATGGAACACCCGACGCTCAAAGCGCACGCCTTCAGCCAGATTCACCTCAAAGGCACGGTTGACGCTTTCCTTGACCATCATCGCAATCGGCAGCGACTTGCTGGCAATCACCGCTGCAACTTTCAGTGCTTCGTCGAGCAGCTCATCACTCGGCACGATCCGCGCGACGATGCCGCAACGTTCGGCTTCCACTGCATCGATCAGGCGCCCGCTCAAGCACATTTCCATGGCTTTGGCCTTGCCCACGGCGCGAGTCAGGCGCTGGGTGCCGCCCATGCCCGGCAGCACGCCGAGGTTGATTTCCGGTTGACCGAATTTCGCATTGTCGCCGGCCAGAATGAAGTCGCACATCAGTGCCAGTTCACAGCCGCCACCGAGGGCAAAACCGTTGACCGCAGCGATGATCGGTTTACGGCGATTGGCCACGCGGTCGCTGTCGCTGAACAGGTCATCCATGTAGATCTGCGGATAGGTCAGCTCGGCCATTTCCTTGATGTCGGCACCGGCAGCGAACGCCTTTTTCGAGCCGGTGATGACGATGCAACCGATGTTCGCATCCGCTTCCAGACCATCCAGCGCCTGATTCACTTCACTGACCAGTTGCGCGTTCAAGGCGTTCAGCGCCTGCGGACGGTTCAGGGTGATCAGACCGACGCGGCCGTGGATTTCCAACAAAATGGTTTCGTAATTCATAACTCTCTCCTGAACAGACTCAACTCTGTAGGAGCTGCGGCACGCTGCGATCTTTTGATTTTGCTCTAGAAGATCAAAAGATCGCAGCGTGCCGCAGCTCTTACAGAAGCTTAAAGATTGCGCGAAATGACCATGCGCTGAATGTCGCTGGTGCCTTCGTAGATCTGGCAAACGCGCACGTCGCGGTAGATGCGCTCCAGCGGGAAATCGTTGAGATAACCGTAACCACCAAGGGTTTGTAACGCCATCGAGCAGACTTTCTCGGCCATCTCAGAGGCGAACAGCTTGGCCATCGACGCCTCGACCAGCGCTGGCTGACCACTGTCCCGCAATGCGGCGGCGTAATGCACCATCTGCCGGGCGACGGCGATTTGGGTCGCCATGTCAGCCAGACGGAACGCCACTGCCTGGTGTTCGATGATCGGCTTGCCGAAGGTGTCACGCTCGCGGGCGTAATCCCGGGCGGCTTCGAACGCAGCACGGGCCATACCCACCGATTGCGAAGCGATACCGACACGCCCGCCTTCAAGGTTGGCCAGGGCGATTTTGTAGCCTTCGCCCTCTTCGCCCAATCGGTTGGCCACCGGCACTTTCACGTCTTCAAAGAGGATCTGGCAGGTGTCCGAGGCGTGCTGGCCGAGCTTGTCTTCGACGCGCGCGACTTTGTAGCCCGGCGAGTCGGTCGGCACGATGAACGCAGTGATTCCGCGCTTGCCAGCGCTCGGGTCGGTGACCGCAAACACGATCACGATCCCGGCGTTTTGCCCGGAGGTGATGAACTGTTTGCAGCCGTTCAGCACGTAGTGATCGCCCTCCAGCCGCGCCCGGGTTTTCAGGCTACTGGCGTCGGAACCGGCCTGCGGTTCAGTCAGGGCGAAGGCACCGAGCATGGCGCCACTGGCCAACGGTTTCAGGAAGCGCTCGCGCTGGTCGTCGTTGCCGAACTTGAGGATCGGTACGCAACCCACCGAGTTATGCACGCTCATGATCGTCGAGCAGGCGCCGTCACCGGCAGCGATCTCTTCCAGCGCCATGGCGTAGGCGAGATAACCGGTGTCGCAGCCGCCCCACTGCTCTGGCACCAGCATGCCAAAAAAGCCCAGTTCGGCCATTTCGCCGATGGCTTCCTTGGGGAAACGGTGCTCGCGATCCCACTCGGCGGCGAACGGTTTCAGGCGTTCCTCGGCGAATTGCCGGGCCATGTCGCGGATCTGTTGTTGGTCGTCATTGGGAATCATGGTGAATCCTTAAAGTCCGGTTACGGCGCAGAACCTGTGGGAGCGGGCTTGCCCGCGATTGCGGTGGGTCAAACAACGAAATGCTGACTGACACGACCTCATCGCGGGCAAGCCCGCTCCCACAGTGAAAAGTGTTGGCCTTAGTACACGCATTCCACGGCCATGGCCGTGGCTTCGCCGCCGCCGATGCAGATCGCTGCAACGCCGCGCTTCAAACCCTTCTGGCGCAATGCCGAGAGCAACGTCACCAGAATCCGCGCGCCCGACGCACCAATCGGATGCCCTAGCGCACACGCGCCGCCATGAATATTCAGCTTGTCGTGGGGGATTTCCAGATGAGTCATTGCCGCCATCGCCACCACGGCAAAAGCTTCGTTGACCTCGAACAGATCAACCTGATCCAGCGACCAGCCGGTTTTCTTCACCAGTTTCTTGATCGCGCCAATCGGCGCCACCGGGAACAGCCCCGGAGTGTCGGCAAACGCTGCATGGCCGTGAATCACCGCCAGCGGTTTCAAACCGAGTTTCTGCGCTTGCGACTGACGCATCAGCACCAGCGCCGCAGCACCGTCGGAGATCGAACTGGAGTTCGCCGCCGTCACCGTGCCGCCCTCGCGGAACGCCGGTTTCAGCGATGCAATCTTGTCCAGTTTGGCTTTTGGCGGCTGCTCGTCGTGACTGATCAGCACTTGCTCCTTGCCGACCGTCACGGTCAGCGGGACGATTTCGTCCTTGAAGCTGCCGTCCTTGATCGCCTGCTGGGCGCGGGTAGTCGAGGCGATGGCAAAAGCGTCCTGCGCTTCACGGCTGAAATCGTTGGTCTCGGCGCAATCCTCGGCGAAGGTGCCCATCAGGCGGCCCTTGTCGTAGGCGTCTTCCAGACCGTCGAGGAACATCGAGTCGAGCACCCGGCCGTGGCCCATGCGGTAACCGCTACGAGCGCGATCCAGCAGATACGGCGCGTTGGACATGCTTTCCATGCCACCGGCAATCACCACATCGGCGCTGCCAGCGAGCAGCATGTCGTGAGCAAGAATGGTCGCTTCCATGCCCGAGCCGCACATCTTGTTCAGGGTCGTGCAGCGCGTCGATTTATCCAGCCCGGCACCCAGCGCAGCCTGACGCGCAGGCGCTTGGCCAAGCCCGGCGGGCAGGACGCAACCGAACAGCACTTCATCGACTGCGTCGCTGGCAACACCGGCACGCTCAACCGCGGCTTTAATTGCAGCAGCACCGAGTTGCGGCGCAGTCAGACTTTTCAGTTCGCCCTGAAAACCACCCATCGGGGTGCGGACGGCGCTGACGATGACAATTGGATCGTTGGCAGTGGTCATGACAAATACTCCTTACTTGGCGGCCATGCGCAAGGCGCCGTCGAGACGGATCACCTCGCCGTTGAGCATGCTGTTTTCGATGATATGCCGAACCAGCGCCGCGTACTCTGCAGGCTTGCCCAGACGTGGCGGAAATGGCACGCCAGCCGCCAGCGAATCGCGGACTTCCGGGGTCATGCTAGCCATCATCGGCGTTTCGAAAATGCCCGGGGCGATGGTCATCACGCGGATGCCGAAGCGCGCCAGTTCACGGGCGGCGGGCAAGGTCAGGCTGGCGATCGCGCCTTTCGACGCGGCGTATGCAGCCTGGCCAATCTGGCCATCGAACGCCGCTACCGAGGCGGTGTTGATGATCACGCCGCGCTCGCCATCGGCATTGGCTTCGCTTTCGGCAATCGCCGCCGCAGCCAGCCGCAGCATGTTGAAACTGCCGATCAGGTTGACGTTGATCACCTGACTGAAACTCGCCAGTGCATGCGGGCCGTTCTTGCCGAGGATCTTCTCGCCACGGACGATGCCGGCGCAATTGACCAGACCGTTGAGGCTACCGAAGGCTTTCAGCGTGGCCTGCACAGCGGCTTCGGCAGCGGCTTCGTTGCTGATGTCGGCGACCACGCTCTGCGCGCCGAGACGCTCGGCCTGCGCGGCAACCGCTTCGGCGTTCATATCCACCAGCATCACTTTGGCACCAGCGGCTACCAGCAATTCAGCGGTGGCGGCACCGAGGCCGGACGCGCCGCCAGTGACGATAAAAACCTTGTTCTCGATCTGCATGACTGTTTCCTTGGATTCAAGCTGAAACGTTGTTCGCGGTGGCCTCTTGAGCCTTGGCGATTTCCTGGTTGCGCAAGATAAAGCGCTGCAATTTGCCGCTTGGGGTTTTCGGCAACTCGCTGACAAATTCGATTTCACGCGGGTACGAATGCGCGGCCAGACGCTTGCGCACGTGTTGGCGCAGTTCTTCGGCCAGCTCCGGCGCGGCACGGTATTGCGTACTCAGCACCACAAAGGCTTTGACCAGTTCGGTGCGCTCCGGGTCGGGTTTGCCGACCACTGCCGCTTCGACCACGGCCGGGTGTTCGATCAACGCGCTTTCCACGTCGAACGGGCCGACGCGATAACCGGAGGTGGTGATCACGTCATCACTGCGGCCGACGAAGCTGATGCTGCCGTCCGGGTTCCACTCGACGGTGTCGCCGCTCAGGTAGTAGTCGCCGACGAAGGCTTTGGTCGGTGCGCCTTCGTAGCCGCCGAACCAGCACATCGGCGATTGCGGGCGGTCGATGGCGAGGATGCCCGGCTGGCCGATACCCAGTTCGTTGTATTGGTCGTCCAGCACCACGATGCGATGCCCCGGCGAGGCGAAACCGGCGGCGCCCATGTGGATCGGGTGTTCGAGGCCATGGTGGTTGCACAGGACCATGCCCAGTTCGGTCTGGCCGTAATGGTCATGGATGACCACGTCGAGGTTGTCGGCGAACCAGCGGATCACTTCCGGGTTCAGCGGCTCGCCGGCACTGCTGACGATGCGCAACTTGCCCTTGATCGACTTGGCGAAGTCATTGCCGCCGGCAATCAGTAAACGGTAGGCGGTCGGCGAGCCAGTGAGGTTGGTGATGCCGTATTTGTTGATCACCCGGCAGGTGCTTTCGAGGGTGAACGGGCCATCGTAAAAAGTGATCGGATGCCCCATCGACATCGGCCCGGTAACGCCGAAATAAATGCCGTAGGCCCAGCCCGGATCGGCGACATTCCAGAACGCATCTTCCGGGCGCAGATCAACCGCGTCGCGGGTGTAACTCTGGAACGCGACGATGGCTTTGAGCGGGACGGACAAGGCTTTCGCCGGACCGGTGGTGCCTGAGGTGAACATCAGCAGAAACGGGTCTTCGCCGGTCAGCATCACTGGTTCGCAGACGCTGGAATAATTGGCCAGTTCGGCCCAAAAACTGAAATCGCCACGGACAATGCCCTGGCCTTTGGCACCACCGACGGTTACCACGGTCGGGCAATCGGCGACTTCCGCGAGTTTCGAGCGGTTGACCGCGTCACTCACCACAACTTTGGCGCCGGAGCTGTTCAGGCGATGTTCGAGCGCTTTGGGGCCGAACGCGGTGAACAGCGGCTGATACACAGCGCCGATGCGCCAGGTGGCGAACACGGTAATGAGCAATTCGATATTGCGCGGCAGCAGGCCGGCGACTGTGTCACCCTTTTGCACGCCTTGGGCGAGAAGGAAATTGGCGAAACGCGCCGCTTTGTCTTGCAGGTCATTGAACGTGTAAGTCGCGCTGGAGCCATCGCGGCCTTCCCAGAACAACGCAATGCGCCCCGGCAACGCGTGACGGTCGCAACATTCGACGCAGGCGTTGAGCGCCTCAAGCGAGCCGCTGAGTGCGGCGTCCACGGTGCTCTGATAGCTGAACTGTTTGGTGGCAGACAAGTAATCGCGCATTGCCAGAATCCCTCTGTGTTTTTATTAGGCTGGGAACCGTAAACAACACAGGGATACTCGCTCTGCGGCGGGCATCGGGCAATGGTCAAAGCCATCAAATTGGCTGACTGGTTTGGCCAAGATTTTCAGGGCGCCCCTGTAGGAGTTGCGGCACGCTGCGATCTTTTGATTTTGCTTTTTGAAGAACAAGATCAAGAGATCGCAGCGTGCCGCAGCTCCTACAGGAATGCGTCGCTAGACCGCTTCGTTCAGAATCAAACTGCGATAGTGCCCCGGATTCGATCCCGACCACTTGCGAAACGCCTTGTAGAACGAACTCGCATCGGCAAACCCAAGCCGCGCAGCAATTTCGGCAAAACTGATCGAAGGCTCCGCCAGCCAACTGATCGCCAGTTCCTTGCGCACGCTGTCCTTGAGGCCCTGATAGGTCTGCCCTTCCTCGGCCAGACGTCGGCGCAGAGTCGAGGCCGACATGCACAGTTGCTGAGCCTGTGCTTCGGTTTCCGGCCACTGCTCGGCGGGTAACTGCCGCAAATCGTGTTTGATCCGGCTGGCAAGGCTTTGCGGATCGCGATACTTCACCAGAATGTTGGCCGGTGCATGGGCCAGGAAGCGCTTGAGTTCTTCAACGCTGCGCTTGATCGGCAGATCGAGGCAATCGGCAGCGAAAATCATCCGCGTACGCGGACGGTCGAAACGCAGGTTTTCCGAGAACATCACCTGATAATCGTCGCAGAAATCCGGCGCCGGGCAGCGCAATTCGATGGCCAGAATCGGAATCCGCCGCCCTGCCAGCCAGCAGGCAACGCCGTGGACGATCATCCAATAGGTGAAATAGGTGAATGCGCGGCGGGGTTCGGCATCGTCCTCGAGCAAAACGATTTCCGCGAGGCTCTGCTGATGCAGTAATTGCGCGGGCATGCGTTCCAGCATCAATGACAGGAAATTCAAACCTGTGCTCAGACCGGCAGCAAGGGTCGGCTGGGCCATGGCGCTGCGGCAGAGAAATTCCAGGCTGCCGGACTTCAACTTGCGTGGGTCCATGCCAAAGAACTCGTCATCACCGCGTCGGGCCAACAGACGCCAGAGGCGTGCGTACTGCGAGGCAGGCACCCGCCCCTGCTCACTTTGCAGCAACAGCGGATCGATCCCGACCTTGCGCAAGACTTCGTCCGTGCCCACGCCCGGGGCACAACTCTGCAATAGCGCTTCACGCACCAGTTGGATGGCGATGGTGTCTTTTTCCGACATGGAACGCGGTGATTCCTGTTGTTTTTGAATGCCCGGCATCTTACCGCAGATCCCTGTGGGAGCCAGCCTGCTGGCGATGGCGGTTGTTCAACCACTGCCATGTTGCATGTGTCGACCTTATCGCCAGCAGGCTGGCTCCCACATTGGATTTGAGGTGCGGCATCCACACCGGCATCTGCGCCTACATGAGAATGGTTGTTCTTCAGGCTCGTTCAGCTCACGTTCAGCTAAATGTCAATCAACGGCATATGGGAATGAGTGTCATTATGTTACAAATTGCGTACTCACCCAGAACACTGATGGATACCCAATGCTCGTTCCCTTTCTGATCATGCTGCGCGAAGGCATCGAAGCCGCGTTGATCGTTGGCATCATCGCCAGCTACCTGCAACAGACCGGCCGTGGCCAATGGATGCCCGCCGTGTGGATCGGCGTGTTCCTCGCCGCTGCACTGGCGTTGCTGGTCGGCGGTGGCCTGGAACTGGTCAGCGCTGAATTCCCGCAAAAGCAGCAGGAACTGTTTGAAGGCGTAGTTGGCCTGGTCGCCGTGGGGATTCTCAGTTCGATGGTGTTCTGGATGCGCAAAGTCGCACGTTCGATCAAACATTCGCTGCAAGCCTCGCTGGATCATGCACTGACCAGCTCCAAACATCAGGTCATCGCACTGATCGCCATGGTGTTCTTTGCAGTTGCTCGTGAAGGTCTGGAGACGGTGTTCTTCCTGCTTGCGGTGTTCCAGCAGAGCGAAGGCCCGGGCGCGCCGATCGGTGCGTTGCTCGGTCTGGTGCTGGCAATCATCGTCGGTTTCCTGATCTACAGCGGCAGCATGCGCCTGAACCTCTCGGCGTTCTTCAAGTGGACCGGGTTGTTCATTCTGGTGGTCGCCGCCGGGATTCTCGCCAACTCGGTGCAGGCCCTGCATGAAGCCGGGCTGTGGAATCACCTGCAAACCGTACTCTTCGACTTCAGCGCGACGCTGCCGATGGACGGCCCGTTGGGCTCGGTGCTGGCCGGCATGTTCGGTTATCAGGATGCGCCGACCGTCAGCACCTTGGGTGCATATCTGATTTATCTGGTGGTGGCGTTGGTGATGTTCTTCTATCCCGCCGCGCCGGCCACACCGACAACTGCCAAATCGACTTCCGCTTCCAGCCAATAAGGGCATTCATGTCAAAGCCTACTTCTCCTCAGGCCTCGCCTCCCCGCGCCTTGCGTTGGGCGGTGGCCGGCTCGGTGGTCGTGATGATCGCCGCCGGTGGCCTGTTCTACTACGCCTCGAAAATGGCCGCAGCCAAACGTCAGCTCAACCATGACGAAGTGGTGGTGAACATTCATTCCCACAGCTGCGAGCCGAACGCCCTGACCGTCCCGGCGGGCCGCGCCAGTTTCCGCATCGTCAATCGCTCCGACCGGGCGGTGGAATGGGAAATTCTCGACGGCGTGCTGGTAATCGAAGAACGGGAAAACATTGCTCCCGGCCTGAGTCAGGTGATCAACGCCAACCTGCAACCCGGCGACTACACCATCACTTGTGGCTTGCTGAGCAACCCGCGCGGCACATTGCACGTGACGCCAACCGCCGCCTCCGATGCCGCCGCCAAAGCCAAGCCGTCGATGGTTGCCTTCGTCGGGCCGCTGTCGGAATTCCGCGTGTATCTGGCCAGCCAGGGCAGCGTGCTGATCAAAGCGGTGACCGCGCTCAATCAAGCAATCGAAAGCGGCGACCTGGCCCAGGCACAAGCGCTGTACCTGCCGGCGCGCGCGGCTTACCAACGGCTGGCCCCGGCAGCTCAGCGTCTGGCCGAACTGGATAACAACATCAATGCCCGCGCCGATTACTTCGAAAAACGCGAGCAAGACCCAGCGTTCGTCGGCTTCCACCGCGTCGAATATGCACTGTTCCAACAACGCAGCCTCAATGAACTAGCGCCAGTTGCGCAGCGCCTGCTGACCGACGTCACCACACTCAAGCAACAACTGCTGGCCCAGACGCTGCCACCGGAACAACTGGTGAGCATCGTCGTGCGCAACCTCAACACCCTTGCCGACGTGCGCGCTGCCAGCGGTGAAGAAGAACGCTACAGCCACAGCGACCTCAACGGTTTTGCCGCCAATCTGGAAACCGCACACAAAGTGGTCGAGTTGCTGCGGCCGATGCTGAGCAAATCCGCCGCCGATCTGCTGCCGAAAATCGACGCCGCGTTTGCCGACTTCGATGCCGAACTCAACAGTTTCAAAGTCAAGGACGGTTACACCAGTTACGACGCAGTCAGCGGCGAGCAACGCAAACAGCTCGCCGACAAGGCCCAGGCATTGGCCGACGCACTCGATGGAATCGATCCCGCCCTCGGCCTTTCCGGCCTGTAAGCAGAAGACCAATACCGATGAAAGATTTGGAACAACTGAACCTGCAACGCCGCCGTGTCCTGATGGGCATGGGCGCCGCTGGCGTCGCGCTGGCCGGATCGGCCCTGAGTTGCCCGGCGATGGCCGCCGCACCTGCGCAAGTCACCGAAGCACCGAGCAGCGACAAGACCGAAGACCGTCACGACTTCCACGGCCCCCATCAGACCGGCATCGTCACCCCGCGTCCGGCGTCCGGCATGCTTGTGTCGTTCGACGTGCTGGCCAGCGATCGCGAGGATCTGGAGCGCCTGTTCCGCACCCTCAACGAGCGCATTGCGTTTCTGATGAAGGGCGGCCCGGTAGCGCAGATCGACCCGAAACTGCCGCCGCCGGATTCCGGCATCCTCGGCCCGGTGGTAACCCCGGACAACCTGACCATCACCGTTTCGGTCGGTGAATCGCTGTTCGACGAACGCTTCGGTCTGGCCGACGCCAAGCCCAAGCGTCTGATCCGCATGGTCGGATTCCCCAACGATGCACTGGAAGCCGATTGCTGCCACGGCGACTTGAGCTTGCAGTTCTGCTCGAACACCACTGACACCAACATTCACGCCCTGCGCGACATCGTCAAAAACCTCCCGGACCTGCTGCTGGTGCGGTGGAAACAGGAAGGCAGCGTGCCGCCGCAGGCACCGGCAAAACCGGGCGTTCCGGCGCAATCGGCGCGCAACTTTCTGGGTTTTCGCGACGGTTCGGCCAACCCGGATTCCAACAACGCCAAGACCATGGACAGCATCGTCTGGGTGCAACCGGGCAGTGATGAACCGGCCTGGGCGGCGCACGGCAGCTATCAAGCGGTGCGGATCATCCGCAACTTCGTCGAGCGCTGGGATCGCACTCCGTTGCAGGAGCAGGAAAGCATTCTCGGTCGGGTCAAAACCACTGGCGCGCCAATGGGCGGCCAGCATGAAAGCGAAGTCCCGGATTACAACAAGGACCCTGAAGGCAAGCTGACCAAGCTCGACGCGCACATCCGTCTGGCCAACCCGCGCACTGCGGCAAGCCAGGCCAACCTGATCCTGCGCCGACCGTTCAACTACTCCAACGGCGTGAACAGGAACGGCCAGCTCGACATGGGCCTGCTGTTCATCTGTTACCAGTCCGACCTGGAAAAAGGCTTCATCACCGTGCAGACCCGCCTCAACGGCGAACCCCTCGAGGAATACCTCAAGCCGGTCGGCGGTGGCTACTTCTTCACCCTGCCGGGTGTTACGAGCGACAAGGATTTCATCGGTCGCTCGCTGCTGAACGCCACACAACCCAAAACCGCTGCCTAATCAAACCAAAAAAAGTCCCATCGGAGCCGTTCCATGAAAAAGTCGCCACTCGCGTTACTGTTGACCCTCGGTATGCTCAGCACCCCGTTCTCGGCTTTTGCGGCAACCGCGCCGCTGGATCTGGTGGGGCCGGTTTCGGACTACAAGATCTACGTCACCGAACAACTGGATGAGCTAGCCAGCCACACCCAGCAATTCACCGATGCAGTGAAAAAGGGTGACCTGGCCACCGCGCAAAAACTCTACGCACCAACCCGCGTCTACTACGAGTCGATCGAACCGATTGCCGAGCTGTTCAGTGACCTCGATGCGTCCATCGACTCCCGTGTCGACGACCACGAAAAAGGTGTGAAAGCCGAAGACTTCACCGGTTTCCACCGCATCGAATATTCACTGTTCTCGGAAAAGAGCACCGAAGGCCTGACCGAACTGGCTGACAAGCTCGACAACGACGTCAAGGACCTGCAAACCCGCGTTGCCGGTCTGACCTTCCCGCCTGAAAAAGTCGTCGGTGGTGCTGCCGCACTGCTGGAAGAAGTGGCCGCGACCAAGATCTCCGGTGAAGAAGATCGCTACAGCCACACTGACCTGTACGACTTCCAGGGCAACATCGACGGTGCGAAGAAAATCGTCGACCTGTTCCGTCCGCAGATCGAAAAGCAGGACAAGGCTTTCATCGCCAAAGTCGACAAGAATTTCGCTGCGGTGAACAAGATCCTGGCCAAGTACAAAACCAAGGATGGCGGTTTCGAGACGTATGACAAGGTGAAAGACGCTGACCGTAAAGCGCTGGTCGGGCCGGTTAATACCCTGGCTGAAGACCTGTCGACATTGCGTGGCAAGCTCGGTCTGAACTGATTTTTGTAGCGCCAGCCAGGTCCTCATCGCGGGCAAGCCCGCTCCCACAGGTTCCGTAGGTGTTCACAATATTTGTGTTCACTGAAGAACCCTGTGGGAGCGGGCTTGCCCGCGATGACATTTTCAGCCCCTCTACAAAATCCGGTACAGCAACCGCTCAATCCGCACCCGACTCACGCGCTTGAGGAACTTGGCCACTGCGCCCGGGTACTCCGGCAACGTTTGCAGAGTCTGGAAGCTCTCGATACGCGTAGTGTGCTGAAAGATATTCTCCTGCTCCACACGCCGCGGCTCCAGCCACTCCCCTTTCGGATCATCAATCAACAGCGCGTTTTCCAGATCGAGCCGGAACGCACGCGGGTTGAGATTGTTGCCAGTCAGCAAGGTGTAACGCTGATCGACCCACATCCCCTTCAGGTGATAGGTATTGTCGCCGTCGCGCCACAGGTGCAGGTTCAACTGCCCACTGTCGATGTTGCGCTGATGCCGTTTGGCAAAGCGGCGCAGGCTGATCTCGTACAGGTACGGCAGCGCTGCGATCACCTTGAACGGTTCACTCGGCGGGATATAGAAGTCGTTGGCGGTCTTGTCACCGACCACGATGTCGATCTTCACGCCACGCGCCAGCGCACGGTTGATCTCGCGAATCACCCCCAGCGGCAGGTTGAAGTACGGCGTGCAGATGGTCAGTTGCTTCTGCGCACTGGCGATCAGTTCAATGATCGCCCGGTTCAACGGGTTGTTCTTGCCGACACCCAGCAACGGTGTAACTGACAAACCGTCGCGGGCAGTGCTGCCGGCGCTGGTGTCGTAGGTCGCGTGCTTGAGGCGGCTGCGTAGATCGCCAATGTCGTTGCGCAGGCTGCGAGTGGTCGGCAGATCCGGCAGGTCGAGGCGATGCACCGCTTTGGACTCGATCAATCCGTGCTTGACCAGATGATGCATCGAATCCGCCAGCTCGCGGTTCTGCAACAGGTGATAACGGTCGAAACGGTACTTGTCGAACTTATGCAGATACACGTTGTTCAGACTCGCGCCGCTGTAGATCACGCAGTCGTCGATCACGAAACCTTTCAAATGCAGGACGCCGAACAACTCGCGGGTCTGCACCGGAACGCCGTAGACAGGCACTTCACTGGCGTGAGTACGGGTCATTTCCTGATACCACGCCGAGTTGCCCGGCTGCTTGCCGGCGCCGATCAGCCCGCGCTGAGCGCGCAGCCAGTCAACCACCACGACGATTTCCAGCTCGGGGCGTTTGAGTTTGGCGGCGTGCAAGGCATCGAGAATTTCCTGACCGGCCTCGTCGTTTTGCAGGTACAGCGCAACGATATAGATGCGCCGGGTCGCTTCAGCGATTTTTTCCAGCAGGCAACGACGGTAATCGGCAGCGCCGGGCAGAATGCTCACAGCCTCGGCGGTCAGCGGAAAGCTGCGCAGTTTAGGCAGCAGAGAACGTTTGAAAAGCAACGGCATAGGGCTCGCAATGGGTCGAATCCGAAGAACCCGAGAGCTTACACCATCAACTCGTTCGGGTCTTGTTACTGTCTGTAATGGCCCCTTCGCGAGCAAGCTCGCTCCCACGGGGGAATGCATTTCAAATGTGGGAGCGAGCTTGCTCGCGAAAGCAATTCAACAAGCAATGCTTGACCAAGGAGAACGATCATTCTACTGTTCACCGCATGAACGAAATCAGCGAAAGCCCAACCCGCGACATCATTCTGGATGTCACCGAAAAGTTGATCTACAAAAGCGGCATCGCTGCCACCGGCATGGATCTGCTGGTGAAAACCGCCGGCGTCTCCAGAAAAAGCATCTACCGCTACTTCGCCAACAAGGAGGAGCTGACCGTCGCAGCCCTGCAACGCCGCGATGCGCGCTGGATGCATTGGTACCGAACCGCCGTCGATCAGGCCGAAACCCCGGCCGGCCGCCTGCTTAATCTGTTCACCGTGCTCAAGGGCTGGTTCGCCTCGGAAGGCTTTCGTGGCTGCGCGTTCATCAATACCAGCGGCGAAACCGGTGATCCACAGGACCCGGTGCGGCTGGTCGCCAAAGAACACAAACAGAAGCTGCTCGACTACGTTTGCGAGCTGTGTACCGAACATGGCGCCGAAGATCCGCAACTGTTGGCCAAGCAGTTACTGATCCTGATTGACGGCGCCATTACCGTAGCGCTTGTGATGGGTGATCACAGTGCCGCCGATAATGCGCAATGCATGGCGCGAAAGTTATTGGACCTGTAACGCCTTATACAAGCCTGACATGTTGTTCAAATGTAATTTGATCGGGAGACTGACTATGTCTACTGCAGCCCAAACACGTCCGCCATTGCCTCCTTTCAACCGTGAATCGGCCATCGAGAAAGTTCGCCTGGCCGAGGATGGCTGGAATTCCCGCGACCCGGAACGGGTATCGCTGGCCTACACCCTTGACACCCAATGGCGCAACCGCGCCGAGTTCGCCAACAACCGCGAAGAGGCCAAAGATTTCCTGACTCGCAAATGGGCCAAGGAACTGGATTACCGGTTGATCAAAGAGCTTTGGGCCTACTCGGACACACGGATTGCCGTGCGTTATGCCTATGAATGGCACGACGATTCGGGCAATTGGTTTCGTTCTTACGGCAATGAGAATTGGGAGTTCGATGACAACGGCCTGATGTTCCAGCGTTACGCCTGCATCAACGATCTGCCGATCAAGGAAAGCGAGCGAAAATTCCACTGGCCGCTCGGGCGGCGTCCCGATGACCACCCAGGTCTGAGCGACCTAGGCCTATAACGTAACCAACATTCCCCTTGTGGGAGCTAGCCTGCTAGCGATGGCGATTGAACATTCAACACCTCGTTGACTGACAATCCGCTATCGCTAGCAGGCTAGCTCCCACAAGGGTTTTGGGGTGGTCAGGCGGCCTCGGTCAATTTTCTGGCTTCCAGTTCACGCACCAGCGGCAATACCCGTTTACCGAAATACTCCACCTCTTCCTGAAAGTGCAGAAATCCCGCCAACACCAGATCTACCCCCACCGCTTTCAACGCCACAATCCGCTCGGCAATCTGCAACGGCGTGCCAATCAGGTTGGTCTTGAAGCCATCGTTGTACTGCACCAGATCCTCGAATGTCGATTTCGCCCAGTTACCCTCACCCTCCGGCGATGCCCTGCCCGCCTGCTTCGCAGCGTCGCCAAAAGCATTTACTGCTTCCGGATCGGCCTGATCAATGATCTGCGCCAACACCGCCCGCGCCTCTTCCTCAGTGTCACGGGCAATGACGAACGCGTTGACCCCGACTTTCACCGAATGATTGTTGGCAGCAGCCTTGATCCGAATGTCATCGACCTGCGCCTTGATCCCTTCGACGCTGTTGCCGTTGGTGAAATACCAGTCCGACACCCGTGCCGCCATATCCCGCGCCGCTCGCGAGCTGCCGCCCTGGAAGATCTCCGGTTTGCCCAGTGGTTTCGGTTTCAGGCTGTAGTTGTCGAAGCGGTAGAAGTCGCCACGGAAGGTGAAGTTGTCCTGGCTCCAGACGCCTTTCAGCGAGCGGATGAACTCTTCGGAGCGACGATAGCGCTCATCGTGCTCCAGCCAGTGCTCGCCGATGGCCTGAAACTCGCCTTTGAACCAGCCGCTGACGATATTTACCGCGATTCGGCCATTGGTCAGTTGATCGATAGTCGCCAGTTGCTTGGCTGCCAGCGCTGGTTGCCATGGACCCGGCAGGATCGCGGCGATCACTTTGAGTTTGCTGGTGGCGGCGAGCAATGCGTGGCTGAAGGCGACTGATTCATGTTGAAACTCGGCGCCATAACCGGCGGTAAAACGAATCTGCGTCAGGGCGTATTCGAAGCCCGCCGCCTCGGCGAGTTGCGCCAGTTTGCGGTTGTAGTCGATGCCCCAGTCGGTGCGTTGCTCGATCTTGCTGACCACCAGACCACCACTGACGTTCGGCACCCAGTAGGCGAATTTCACGGCTTGCTGACTCATTGGCGTGTCCTCGGGACTTTTCGGGAGATGAGAGAGGTAGAGCAGCAAGCGTGCCAGGCTGTGAATATCCGGTTTTGTTGGGTCCTGGAGTGGGGTTGATGTTCTGTGGAGGGGGATTTGTTGGCGGGTTGTTGTGTGGGCAACAGTTGATTCATTTGCTGGCTGCAATGCCTTCATCGCTGGCAAGCCAGCTCCCACAGGGATCGGAGTGAACAGTGATCTTGTGTACACAACAAAAACCTGTGGGAGCTGGCTTGCCAGCGATGGGGCCTTTTGGGTCGCCGCAACACCTGGAAATGAGTAACATGACCGACCTCCCCGCAGCCCCGATCTGCGCCCTGCCGAATAAGCCGATTCCATGCCTTTCGAACTCAGCGTTGACCTCACCACCCTGGCCATTCTGGCCCTCGTCGCTTTCATTGCCGGATTCATCGATGCCATCGCTGGCGGTGGCGGTCTGCTGACAACTCCGGCATTGCTCACTGCCGGTTTGCCGCCGCATCTGGTGCTGGGCACCAACAAACTCAGTTCGACCTTCGGCTCGGCCACCGCAAGCTTTACCTTCTATCGACGCAAACTGTTCCATCCTCGGCAGTGGGTACACGCAATCGTCGGCACATTGGTTGGCGCGCTGGCCGGAGCCATCGTCGCCCATTACCTGCCCGCCGAATGGCTGAACAAAATGCTCCCGGTGATCGTGTTTGCCTGCGGCGTCTATCTATTGTTCGGCGGCACGCCGAAGGCACCGCTGGACAGCGATGCGCCGATCAAAAAGAAATGGCAGTCGACCCAAGGCTTCAGCCTCGGTTTCTATGACGGTGTTGCCGGCCCCGGCACTGGCGCGTTCTGGACGGTCAGCAGCCTGCTGCTCTACCCGATCGATCTGGTCAAAGCCAGCGGTGTGGCGCGCAGCATGAACTTCGTCAGCAACATTGCGGCGCTGTCGGTGTTCGTGTTTTCCGGGCAAGTGGACTGGATCATCGGCTTGAGCATGGGCCTGTCGGTGATGGTCGGCGCATTCTTCGGGGCGCGCACCGCGATCAGCGGCGGCGCCAAGTTCATTCGTCCGGTGTTCATCACCGTAGTGTTGGGTTTGACCGTGCGTCTAGCCTGGCAACACTGGTTCAGCGTGGCCTAAGCGCCGCGCCACGTAGACGTCGATCAGGTAACGGGCAATCGATTTGGACGCCGGTAACGGCGGCAGATCGTGCACGTTGAACCACTGGGCGTCTTCGATCTCGTCTTCCTGACAGACAATCTCGCCACCCGCGTATTCGGCATGGAAACCCAGCATCATCGAATGCGGGAACGGCCAGCACTGGCTGCCCAGATACTGGATATTCTTCACCTCGATCTGCACTTCTTCGCGCACTTCACGAATCAGGCAATCTTCGGCCGACTCGCCCGGTTCAGCGAACCCGGCCAGCGTGCTGTAGACCCCGGTAACGAAACGCGGCGAGCGCGCCAGCAGAATCTCATCACCGCGGGTTACCAGCACAATCATGCTCGGTGAAATCCGTGGGTAGCTACGCAAATCACAGGGCTGGCAATACATCGCCCGCTCACGCGGCACTTGAGTCATGGCCTGACCGCAGTTACCGCAAAAACGGTGCTCACGGGCCCAGGTGCCGATCTGCGCGGCGTAACCGAGCACTTTGTAAATCGTGTGATCGCCCTCAAGCATGAACGCCCGCAGACCTTTCCAGTTGCAACCCGGCACTTCGCTGGAACTGCGCAGCTCCAGCAAATACACCGGCTCGCCATCGAGATGGCCGATGCCGTGTTCGGCGAGGATCGACAAGTCCTGGCGCTTGAGCCATTCGCGCGGGAACAGCACGCCATTGTCGTCGAACAGGAAGCCTTCGGGGCTGCGCGCAACGGCCCAGCCGCCGGGTTGATCGGTGTCCAGTACTGCGGTGGTCCAGCGAGATGTCATGGTTTCTCAGTCCAGAAATTCGGGTTTCTGTTTGCTCATATGGGCGGCCATCGCCACGCGCAAGTCAGTGGATTGCAGCATGGCGGCGTTCCAGGTGGCAACGTACTCAAGACCGTCGTCGATACGATGGTCACGCATGTAGCTGATCATTTCCTTGGTGCCAGTGACGGCAATCGGCGACTTGCCGGCGATGTCACGGGCGATGTCCATCACACCTTCAAGCAGCGCGTCCTTGTCAGCGTAAACGCGATTGACCAGACCCATGCTGCGCGCTTCTTCAGCGCCGAAGTTGCGACCGGTGTAAGCCAGTTCACGCAGCATGCCGTCTCCGATGATTCGCGGCAACCGTTGCAGCGTACCGACGTCGGCAGCCATGCCGATATCGATTTCCTTGATCGAGAATTGCGCGTCTTCGGCGGCATAACGCATGTCGCAGGCGGCGATCAGGTCGATGGCGCCGCCCAGGCAATAACCCTGAATGGCCGCAATCACCGGTTTACGGCAGCTGTCGACGGCATTGAACGAGGCTTGCAGGGTGAGAATCTTGCGCCGCAGCAGGCGTGCGTTGCGGCCGACGTCTTTGCCCAACTCATTGGCGACGCCGGCGAGCATCATCAGGTCGATGCCGGAGGAAAAATGTTTGCCGTTGCCGCTGAGCACTACCACGCGCACTTCGTCGGTGTCGTCGATCCACTGGAAAATCTCGACGATCTCGCTCCAGAACGCGGCGTTCATCGAGTTGATTTTTTCCGGGCGGTTGATCTGCACATGAGCGATGTTGTTCGCCAGTTCGACGCTGAAGGCGGTGTATTGAGTCATGGCAGTGATCCTTTACCGGGCAGAAAATGAGGCCCGAACTATAACAAGGCATCGCCACGGCGGTTCGGCCAAATGCGGGACTGGCTGAAATGCCACAGATTATGTGGAGTAATACAAATCCCCTGTAGATACTCTGTTCACGGTCAAGCTTTTGCGAGGTGTTTGTCGCTAAAAAGCTTGGCCGTATCAAAATCTTCACCCGCTTGCATGCAGGCCCA